>JBIIUP010000107.1:0-10182 GCA_044339885.1 Pirellulales bacterium
CGTCACGCTCGGGGCCCTCTCCTTCCAGACCGATGGTGACGGGAACCTCGTGCGGGGCACGAAGCGGCATCCCACGATCGAGGACCGGGTGGTGGTCTACGCCAACGCCACGGTCCTCGGCGGCGCGACGCGGATCGGCCACGACTCGGTGATCGGCTCGAACGTCTGGCTCACCCGGTCGATCGACCCGCACACGACGGTCGTCCTCGAGCGCCCCAAGCTCCGCATGCGGGGCGAGGCGATCGAGCCCGAGGGCGACTACCAGATCTAATCCGGCTCCCACTCGTTCTCGCGAGTCCTGGCCCTGTCTCTCCGTGGATGTGCGAGGGGTTGCCTGTGCCGGCGAGCCGGCGTTGCTGACCAGCGGAGCCATGGATGGCGGAGCGCAGGCAGCATCGAGTGAACGCAGGCCTGGAAGGCCGGAGCGAGCGTCCGGGCGAGACGGCACGGGCAATCCCGGCTCCCACGAAGCCTGCGGATCATGTGGGATCCGTCGAAGGCGTCTTTGGGTTGCCTGGAGCGACGACTTGGTCAGCCCAAGTGACGAGGCGAAGGGTTTCGGCGAACGCTCGAGGAGCCTTGGGACGTCGTGGCCAACAGCGACAATCCGCAGGACCGAGTCGCGGCGACTGTCGCCGCCCCCGAGCCAGTGCTCAACCGCAGTCGTACGCGGTTTCGGGCCGCTAGCGCGAACGCTCGGCGGCGCGGACGAGGGCCCGGGCCGACTCCAGGGCCGTGAGCTTGGCGGCCAGCGCCTCGGCGCCGGTGGCCCTCGTCGCCGCCGTCTTCTCGAGGGCCGCACGGGCCTCGGCCGCGTCGATCTTGTCGGCGGGGATCGCCCGCTGGGAGATGACCGTGACGACGTCGTGGCTCACTTCCACGAAGCCCCCCTCGACGAACACGGAGCGGGCAGCTTCACCCGCCCCGCCCTGCTCGCCCGTCACGCGGACCTCGCCGGCCCCGAGGCGACCGATGAACGGGGCGTGCCCGCGGGCCACGCCCCGGCTGCCGTCGAACAACGGTAGCGTCACCGTCCGGGCGAGCGTGTCCAGGCACGTGACCTCGGGCGTGACGATCACGCACCGCACCATGCCTTGCTGTTTCGCGTCTGCCATGGGTCGTGGGAGTTCCGTGATGGATCGGCTCAGGTCTTGGCGGCCATCTTCTTGGCCTGCTCCTCGGCCTGCTCGATCGGGCCGACGTACATGAACGCCTGCTCGGGCAGGTGGTCCCACTTGCCGTCGGCGATCTCCTCGAACGAGCGGATCGTGTCGGCCAGGCTCGTGATCTCGCCCGGCTTGCCGGTGAACACCTCCGCCACGAGGAACGGCTGTGAGAGGAACCGCTCCATGCGGCGGGCCCGGTGGACGACCAGTTTGTCTTCCTCGGAAAGCTCGTCGACGCCGAGGATGGCGATGATGTCCTGGAGCTCGCGGTACCGCTGGAGCGTCCGCTGCACGCGGCGGGCAATCTTGTAGTGCCGTTCGCCCACGTACTGCGGGTCGAGGATGCGGCTCGACGAGGCGAGTGGATCGACGGCGGGATAGATGCCCTTCTCCGAGATCGACCGCTCCAGGTAGAGGAAGGCGTCGAGATTGCCGAATGCCGTCGCCGGTGCAGGGTCGGTCGGGTCGTCAGCGGGAACGTAGACGGCCTGGACGGACGTGATCGCACCCTTCGACGTCGACGTGATCCGCTCCTGAAGCGCGCCCATCTCGGTGGCCAGCGTCGGCTGGTAGCCGACGGCGCTCGGCATCCGGCCCAGCAGGGCGCTCACCTCGCTGCCCGCCTGCGAGAAGCGGAAGATGTTGTCGACGAAGAGCAGCGTGTCGGCGCCGGTCGTGTCGCGGAAATACTCGGCCATCGTCAGCGCCGAAAGGGCCACGCGGAGACGGGCCCCCGGCGGCTCGTTCATCTGGCCGAACACCATGCAGGTCTGCTCGATGACGCTGCGGCCGGTGTCGCCGATCTTGGCCTCCTGCATCTCGAGCCACAGGTCGGTGCCCTCGCGCGTCCGCTCGCCGACGCCGGCAAACACGGAGTAGCCACCGTGGGCCGAGGCGATGCGGGCGATGAGCTCGGTGAGGATGACCGTCTTGCCGAGGCCGGCACCGCCGAACAGCCCGGCCTTGCCGCCACGGACGAAGGGGGTGAGCAGGTCGATCACCTTGATACCGGTCTCGAAGAGCTCGGTCTTGGTGGAAATCTCGGTGACCGGCGGCGGGTCGCGGTGGATGGGCCACCGCTCCTTCGTTTTCACCTCGCCACGGTCGTCGATCGGCTCGCCGAGAAGATTGAAGACGCGGCCGAGCGTCTCCTGGCCCACGGGCACCGAGAGCGGCGCACCGGTGTCGGTCACCGGCTCGCCGCGGACCAGGCCGTCGGTCGAACCGAGGGCCACGCAGCGGACCTTGCCGCCGCCGAGGTGCTGCTGCACCTCGCCGACGAGGTGCAGCGAGACCCCCTTCTTGTCGCTGTCCACGCGAACGGCGTTGTAGATCGCCGGGATCGCGTTCTCGGCGAACTCGACGTCGAACGTCGAGCCGATGACCTGGGTGATCCTGCCGGGGGCTCGGGTGCTGCTGCCGTGTGCCATTGCGTATCAGCCTGTCTGGAAAAGGAAGAGGAAGAAGGTTCTGCTATGTGAACGATTTCTTGGGTCCGGGGTGCCGGCGTTCTGCGGCCGAAGGTCCGCAGCAACGACGCCGATGCGGCCAGCCATCAAGATTGTGGGTCCTATTTTTTGAGGGCCTCGACCCCTCCAAGAATCTCCATGATCTCACCGGTAATCTGTGATTGTCTGGCGCGGTTGTACTGGCGCGAGAGGCTCTTGATGAGGCCGCCGGCGTTCTCCGTGGCCGCTTTCATGGCCACCATCCGCGCCACCTGCTCGCTGACCGCGGCGTCGAGGAAGCACTTGAAGAGCCGCGACAGGAAGCTCGCCGGGAGGATCTCTTCGAGGATGCTCTCGGCCGAGGGGTAAAAGTCGTAGGTGTCGCTGGCGAGCTCGGGCCTGGCCGGCGCGTCGGCAGCCTGCGGGGGGGAGAGCGGCAGGAGCATCTCCGCCGTCGCCTCCTGCCTGGCGATCCCGTGGAACCGCGTGTAGACGACGTCGAGACGGTCGATGGCGCCCGCGGCGTAGGCCTCCAGATAGGCCCGGCCGATCGGGGCCACCGCCGCGAACTCGGGCTTGTCCTCGAAGGATGTGTAGGACTCCGCGATGTCGACCCCGCGGAACTTCAGCGCCGAGATGCCGCGCTTGCCCGACACCGCCACGCCGGCCTCCACCCGCTCGGTCTTCCACTGGCCGAGGATCGCCACGGCCTGACGGATGACGTTGGAGTTGTAGCCGCCGCAGAGGCCGCGGTTGCCCGTGAGCACGAGCACGGCCGCCCGCTTCGTGGGCCGGACGACGAGCAGCGGGTGTGCGACGCTCGTGCCGGCCTGGGAGATATTGGCGAGGATCGCGGCCAGCTGCTTCGTGTAGTCGCGGGCGGCGACGGAGCGGTCCATCGCCTTCTTGAAGCGGGCCGTGGCGATGAGCTCCATCGTGCGCGTGATCTTGCGGATGTTCCTCACGGAACGCCGGCGTCGATCGAGTGCCCGTGCCTTGGCCATGTCGTTTCAGATCGTCTCGGGGGGTCGGTCTCAGCGGGCGGCCAGCGCCGGCTTCCGCTCTTCCTTGGCCGCCACGGCGGCCCGCTGCCGCTTGAACTCGGCGATCGCCGCTTCCAGCTGCCGCTCGCTCTCGGCGTCGAGTTCCTTGGTCTCGTCGATCCGCTTGCGGAGCTCCGGCACCTGGTCGCGGACGAACGTGAGGAAGCCCTTCTCCCAATCGGCGACTTCCTCCCGCTTCACCGAGTCGAGGTGGCCGCGGGTGCCGGCGTAGATGCTCATCACCTGGTCGACCACGTCCATCGGGGCGAACTGGCCCTGCTTGAGGAGCTCGACCATCCGGTAGCCGCGGTCGAGCCGCTGCTGCGTGGCGGCGTCGAGGTCGGTCCCGAGTTGGGCGAAGGCCTCGAGCTCGCGGAAGCTCGCCAGGTCGAGACGGAGGCCGCCGGCCACCTTCTTCATGGCCTTCGTCTGGGCGGCACCGCCCACGCGGGACACCGAGATGCCGGCGTTCATGGCCGGCCGCTGACCGGCGAAGAAGAGGTCGGGCTGCAGGTAGATCTGCCCGTCGGTGATCGAGATGACGTTCGTCGGGATGTAGGCCGACACCTCGCCCTCGAGCGTCTCGATGATCGGCAGCGAGGTGAGCGAGCCGCCGCCGAGCTCCTTGGAGAGCTTGGCCGACCGTTCGAGGAGGCGGCTGTGGGCGTAGAACACGTCGCCCGGGTAGGCCTCGCGGCCCGGCGGCCGCCGCATGAGCAGCGAGAGCTGGCGGTAGGCGGTGGCCTGCTTCGAGAGATCGTCGTAGACGATGAGCGCGTGCTGGCCGTTGTACATGAAGTACTCGGCCATCGCCGTGCCCGAGTAGGGGGCGATGTACTGCAGCGGCGCCGCGGAGCTCGCCCCGGACATGATCACCGTCGTGTAGTCCATCGCGCCGTACTTGCGGAGCGTGTCGATGGCCACGGCGACCGAGGAGTCCTTCTGGCCCACGGCCACGTAAAAGCACTTCACGCCGCTGTTCTTCTGGTTGATGATCGCGTCGATGCCGATCGCGGTCTTGCCCGTCTTGCGGTCGCCGATGATGAGCTCCCGCTGGCCGCGGCCGATCGGCGTCATCGCGTCGACCGCCTTGATGCCGGTCTGGAGCGGCTCGCGGACCGGCGACCGCGCCGCGATGCCGGGTGCCAGGAACTCGACCGGCCGCCGCTGGTCGGTGACCACGGGACCCTTGCCGTCGAGCGGGTTGCCGAGCGGGTCGAGCACCCGGCCGATCACGGCGTCGCCCACCGGCACGGAGAGCAGCCGGCCGGTGCTCTTCACCTCGTCACCCTCCGTGACCTTGAGGTAGTCACCGAGGATGATCACGCCGACGGAGTTCTCCTCGAGGTTGAAGGCCAGGCCGGTGATCCCGCCGGGAAACTCGACCATCTCGCCGGCCATCACGCCGGAGAGGCCCCACACCCGCGCGATGCCGTCGCCCACTTCGAGCACGCGACCGACCTCGCGGACGTCGATGCCCGACTCGAAGCGGTCGATCTCCTCACGCAGTACCGAGGCGATCTCGTCCGTATTGAATTTCATGGATGCTCCTCTGCTTCAACCGCCCCCCGAGCCGCGCGAGGCTCGTGGCGACGGACTGGTCGTAAATGGTGTCTTGGATGCGGACCACGAGCCCGCCGATGATGCCCGGGTCGACCACGAACGTGGGCGAGAGCGTGGCCGACACGGCCTTCGCGACGTCCGCCACGATGCCGGCCTGCTCGGCGGCGTCGAGCGGCACCGCCGTGATGAACGTCGCCGCCCGGCGGCCCTCGAGGTCGTCGGCCAGCCGGGAGGCAGCCGCGGCCACGTCGGCCAGGATGCCGAGCCGTCCATGCCGGGCAAGCACCTTCAGCGCGTGGGCGGTCGTGGGCTGCATGCGGCCGGTCGCGATCCGGTCGATGAAGGCGAGCTTCTCCTCGACGGCGACCTTCGGCGAGGCGAACACGGCGGCCGCCTTCGGCACCTGCGGCAGGACCTCGCGGACGATGGCCTCGAGCTCGTCGAGCACCTCGTGGCGACAGCCCTTGCGGTCGGCCGCCTCGATGATCGCCTGGGCGTAGACCTTGGCCACGCGGTCGGCGCCGATGTCGACGCTGCCGCCCGTCCTGCCGTCGCTGGAGTTCCGATCTGCCATGGCGGGTGAGACGTGGTTCCTGAACGTGGGACTCAGTTGAGGCTGGGCCGGCTGCCGATGCCGGCCACGGAGTCGCGGACGAGACGGGCCTGGTCCTCCTTGCCGAGCTTTTCCTGGAGGAACTTGCCGGCGACCTCGACCGCCAGTTCCCCGGCCTTCTCGGCGATTCGCGAGAGCGCGTCGTCGGTGGCCAGGCCGATCTCCCTCTTGGCGCGGGCCTGCTCGTCGTCCGCCGCCTTGCGGGCCTCGGCGATGATCGTCTGGCGGGTCGACTCCGCGTCCCGGCGGGCCTCCTCGACCATCCCCCGCACCTCGTCGGCGGCCTCGGAGAGCCGCCGCTCGTAGGAGGCCAGGAGCCGGCGGGCGTCTTCGTTGGCGGCCTGCGTGGCGGCGATGGTGTCGGCGATCTTCCGTTCGCGGGTGTCGAGTCCCGTCATGATCGGCTTCCAAGCGAACTTCGTCAGCAGCGCCAACAGCCCGAGGAACACCGCGAAGGACCAGACGGCCAGATCGGTCTGGAACCAGGCGGGACTCTCGAAGTCCTTTTGGGAAACGCCGGCGGGCGGGTTGTGGCCGATTTCGGGAAGGTGGCCGCCGTGATCGCCGTGGGCCGTGGCGTGGTGCGGATCGGCGGGCGTGCGGTCCTCGGCGGCCGCCGGGGCCAACCCCAGGGGCAGCGCCAGGCCGCAGACGACCGTCCAGGCGAGCAGGTCCGCACGGCTCGAAAGGCGACGGGCGAGGTTCACGATCGGTCTCCGCGATACGGTGGCGAGGAACGGGAGCGTCACCGGCTTCGGAGCCGGCGACGGGGCGAACGGTGCGGCCCCGCGGGGGAAAATCCTCCCGCGGGGCCGGGACCGTGCGGGACGGGCTCAGCCCTTCTGCGAGCAGATGAACAGCGCGTAGAAGGTGAAGCCTTCGATGAGGGCCGCGGCGATGATCATCGCCGTCTGGATGCTGCCCGACACCTCCGGCTGCCGCGACATGCCTTCGTAGGCGGCCGAGGCGAGCTTGCTGATGCCGTAGGCGGCGCCGATGACGACGAGGCCGACGCTGAACGCCGAGGTGAGGTCGATGAGCGAGCGGCCGCCGGTGGCCTCCTGCGCGGATGCGAATTCGGCGCACGCGAGCGTGAGGGCGACTGCGGCGAGGGTGGCGAGCGTGCGGAACGAGAAGAGCGAACGAATCATGACGCTGTCAAACTCCGTGGATACGAGGGACCGAACGGGTGTTCGGGGGATCGGACGAAACGGGACGAAAATCGCTGCCTGCCGTCTGCGGCAAGCCTAATGTTGGTGGACCGCCGCGCCAATGAAGAGGGCGGAAAGAAAGGTGAAAATGTAGGCCTGGAGGAAGGCGACGAACAATTCCAGGATGCTGAAGAGCGTGCAGCTGACCACGCTGATGCCGGTCACGGTGGCCCACATCCCCATCGAATAGGTGGCGGCGGCGGAGATCAGCCCCATGATGCCGAGCAGCACGAGGTGGCCGGCGACCATGTTGGCCAGGAGCCGCACGGCGAGGATCAGGTGCTTGATGCACAGGCCCAGCATCTCGATGGCGAAGATCATCGGCTTCAGCAGGATCGCCAGCGGCAGCGGCAGATCCATCGAGGGGACCTGGTTGCCGAAGAACCCGAAGAAGCCGAACTTCTTCATGCCGGCGACGACCACCGTCGCCAGCGTGACGCCGGCGAGCGCCAGGGTGACGGAGAACGAGGCCGTCGGCGACCCGGCCCAGGGCACCATGCCCAGCAGGTTGCAGCCCAGCACGAAGAAGAAGAGCGTGAGCAGCAGCGGCACGAAGCGGTCGCCGTCGTGGACCGGCATGGCTGCGGCATGGGCGTGGCCGTGATGGCCGCCGGCCTCGTCGGCATGGCCGTGGTCGTGACCATGGTCATGGCTGTCGATCGCCGGCCGGGCGATCTGGTCACGGACGAACACGATCATCGACTCGAACAGGTTGGCGAACCGGCCCTTCGGGGCCTCCCCCGTCCGCAGCAGCGCCGCCAGCCGCGTGAACAGCAGGAAGAGGATCGCCGCCAGCACGAGTTCCAGGATCATGTACTTGGAGATCCCGAACCCGGACTTCACCGTGTAGAGGCTCTCCAGTTCGCCAAACGGCTGCGGGATGAGGATCTTGCCGTCCATCGCCGCATTGAACTCGGCGACGTCGACGATGTCGGGCCGGCCGTCACGCAGGAACTGCGGCACGTCGTCGAGCGTCTTCCAGCCCTGCCGCCACAGCGCCTTGGGAACCTCGAAGAAGTAACAGTCTTTGAGGTGGTAGATCGGGTTGTGGACGGACATCGATGGTCTTCTCGACGGGGCTCGCGAGCCGGGCGACGGGGCGGGAAGTCTGCGGCATGCGCCGCCGGGCGGTCAACCCGACGCCGGCGGGACGCGGCCCGAACCGGCCGTCGGCGGCCGCGGCCCGGGAGCCCCCATCATGGTCATCGCGATCGCGGTCGCAAGGAGGAGCAGGTAAAAAACCACGAGCAGGCCGTCGGCGCCGGCCGCGCGGAGCTCCCGGCCCGCCGCTGCCAGCCAGGCCAGCCCGACCAGCGGGGGGAACGTCCTGAAGGCGGTGGAGGCGAGCACGGCGGCCACCGCCCGGGCCGGGTCGGCCGCCGCCAGTCGGCCCGCCAGCCAGGCGGCCGCCGCGCCGGTCCACGCGACCGCCGCCGCGAACCCGACCGCCTCGGGCCAGCGGGGCCGGTCTGATCCGAGGGCCACCGCGATCGCCACGGCGACGGCGAGCACCAGCGTCAGGGCGGCCAGTCCGCCGAGCGTGCCGGCGACCGCGGGGGGCCCGCCACCGCGGGGCCGGTTCCCGCTCACGGCCGCCTCCGGGACTGCCCCAGCTGCGCCAGCCAGGCGATTCCCGCGGCGAAGCCGAGCACGAACCCGGCCGGCCCGAGCACCCGCAGGCCGAGCCGCTCGTCGAGCCAGCCGCCGGCGACCCCCGGGAGGAACATCGCCAGTCCGATGGCCATGATCCGCGACGCCCAGGCGATCGCGTCACCGATCGACGAAGTGCGGGTCGGTCGCTCCATGGAGAGAGCCTATTCGATTCCAGGGCCGTGCGGAAAACCGGCGGCTCGCGGCGACGTTCCGCGTTGCCGGTCGGTACGCTGTTCTGAGTCTCCGAGGCTCCTTCCCGTCCCAGACCTTCTCGTTGGAACCAGAACCGTGGCCGCGCGCAAGCATCGTCGCCGTCGCCGCGTGCGACACCGCGACCTCGCCGGCTCGATCGCCGCAGCCGGCGGGCCCGGCGATCAGCCGGCGACGCTGCGGATGATCGCCTGCGACGGCACGTCGACGCACGAGACGACGGTTCGGGATGCCGCCGAGCTCGCCGAGGCGCGGCGGAAGTGGCCCGTGATCTGGGTCGACGTCGAGGGGCTCGGCGACCTCGCCACCATCCGGACGATCGGCGAGGTGTTCGACATCGATGAGTTCGCCCTCGAGGACGCCGTCACCCCGGACGAGCGGCCGAAGGTGGAGGTCTTCGGCCACCAGGTGCTCATCGCCGTGCGGACGGCACGGTTCGAGAAGGACGCGATCGTCACTGATCCGATCGGCATCTTCCTTGGCGACCGCTACGTGCTGACGTTTCGCGACCGCACGCCGCCGGACGGCTTCGCCGACGTGCGGCAGCGGATCCGCCACGGTCGGACGCGGCTAGGGCAGCTCGGCGCCGACCACCTCTGCGGCCTCCTGCTCGACGCTGTCGTCGACGGCTACTTTCCCGTGCTGGAGCAGTTCGGCGACCGGCTCGAAGGCCTGGAGGAGGAGGCGCTGGAGTCACCGAGTCGCGACACGCTCGCCCGCATCCACGACGTCCGCAACGACCTGATGACGCTGCGCCGGGCTCTCTGGCCGACCCGGGACGTGCTGCACGCGCTCGGCCGCGAGGCGACCGCCTTCGTCGGCGACCACGCCCGGGCCCACTTCCGCGACTCCTACGACCACACGATGGAGCTGCTCGATCTGACGGAGGGATACCGCGAGATCGGCAGTGACCTCCGCGACATCTACCTGGCGAGCCTCAACAACCGGATGAACGACGTGATGAAGGTGCTGACGGTGATCGCCACCGTGTTCATGCCGCTGACCTTCATCACCGGCTTCTACGGCATGAACTTCGACACGACGTCGCCGTGGAACATGCCGCTGTTGAACTTCCGCTACGGGGCGCTCGTGGCGATCGGGATGATGGTGGCCACGACCGTGGGCATGGTGATGCTGTTCTGGCGCCGCGGGTGGCTGCGGAGGTGGCACTGAATTCACGGCGGGCTCGGGCATCCTGCCCTCCCCGCCTGGGAACGGCCGGGGGCGAAGCCGAGGTTCGCCTCGGCCTCGGGCTCGCTCCTGCTCGCACGGCGG
>JBIIUP010000327.1:0-2602 GCA_044339885.1 Pirellulales bacterium
GAAACTGCAGGGAATTGCTCGCATGCCGACCTCCTTGCCGACGATCCTGTCCACGGTTCGGTCCACCTCGAAGTGAACCGACGTCATCGTATCTCGCCGCCGCAGCCTCGGTCGACGGCAGTTTCACGCGGGCACGGCCGGCGTCGTGCCGCCCGCAATCCGGTCGCACGGCGACCGGTCTACCGAAACCGGCGTACGGTCTCCGCAGTAAGGTAGCCCGGTTGCCGTGCAACCGGGAATCCGGCCGCAAGCCAACGCTCGGCGTCGCGCCGCCCGCAATCCGGTCGCACGGCGACCGGTCTACCGAAGCTGGCGACCGGTCTACCGAAATGACCGCGCCAGGTCGCCCGAACCCCACGGCGACGGTTTGCTAGACTTTCCGCAGTGGCGGAATTGCCAGTCCCGATCACGGAGACGACCCCATGTGCGGCATCGTCGGATACGTCGGCTTTCGGCAGGCGACGCCGCTGCTCCTGGAAGGCCTGCGGCGGCTGGAGTATCGCGGTTACGACTCCTCCGGCATCGCCACCCTCGACGACGACGGCCGCATCGACATCCGCAAGGCCGCCGGCCGACTGGCCCGCCTGGAGGAGGTCACCCGCCGGGAAGCCAGCGACGCCTCGACCGGCATCGGCCATACCCGCTGGGCGACCCACGGCGCCCCCACCGACGCCAATGCCCATCCGCACCCGGGCGGCCGTGGCCCTGCCACCGTCGCCGTCGTCCACAACGGCGTGATCGAGAACTATCACGGCCTGAAGTCCCGGCTCGAGGCCCAGGGCTACCAGTTCCGCTCCGAGACCGATACCGAGGTGATCGCCCATCTTGTCGATGAGTGCCTCGGCCGGGCCCTGGAGTCCGGCTCCCGCACCACGGACGAGCCGGCCGACGCACCCTGGGTGGTGGCGGTCCGCGAGGCGGTCGCCCAACTCCGTGGCACCTACGGCCTGCTGGTGATCTTCGCCGACCGCCCCGACCTCATCGTCGCCGCCCGCTGCGGCAGCCCGCTGGTGGTGGGCGTCGGCGACGGCGAGCACTTCATCGCCAGCGACTCCAGCCCCCTCGCCGGCCACGCAGACCGCATCGTCTACCTCGCCGACCACGAACTGGCCGTGATAACCGCCGACACGCTCCGCGTCCTCCACCGCGACTCCGGCTCCGTCCAGCCGGCCGTGCACGCGCTGGAGCTGACCGCGGCCGACGTCGACACCTGCGGCTACCCGCACTTCATGCTCAAGGAGATCCACGAGCAGCCCGAGACGATCCGGGCGGCGATGCGGGGCAGGCTCTCCCGCGACGACGCGACGGCCGTGTTCGGCGGTCTCAATCTCTCCCCCCGCCAGCTGCAGCGGATCAACCGCATCGTGCTCACCGGCTGCGGGACGAGCTGGCACGCCGCGCTCGTGGGCGAATACCTCATCGAGGAGTTCGCCCGCCTGCCCGTCGAGGTGGAATACGCCAGCGAGCTGCGGTACCGCAACCCGCCGATCGACGAGGGCACGCTGCTCTTCGCGATCACGCAGTCCGGCCAGACGGCCGACACGCTCGCGGCCCTCCGCGAGATGAAGCGCAAGGGCCATCCCACCCTGGCGATCTGCAACGTCGTCGGCAGCGCGATCGCCACCGAGGCCGACGGCGGCATCTATCTCCACGCGGGCCCCGAGATCGGCGTGGCCAGCACGAAGGCCTTCACCAGCCAGTGCGTCGTGCTCGCGCTTTTGGCGCTCTACTTCGGCCGCCTCCGCCACATGGGCTTCGAGCAGGGCCTGGAGTTCATCGAGCAGCTCGAGCGGCTGCCGGACCTCGTGGCCGAGGCCCTGGAGGCCGACGCGGAGATCCGGCGGATCGCCGCGAAGTATCAAGACGCCAACACGTTCCTCTATCTGGGCCGCCAGTACAACTTCCCGCTGGCGCTCGAAGGGGCCCTCAAGCTCAAGGAGATCAGCTACATCCACGCCGAGGGCTACCCTGCGGCCGAGATGAAGCACGGGCCGATCGCGCTGGTGGACTCGGCGACGCCGAGCGTCTTCCTGATCCCGCAGGGGGCGGTCTACGACAAGGTGCTGCTCAACGTCGAGGAGATCAAGGCCCGCCGCGGGCCGGTGATCGCGCTTTCGAGTCCCGGCGACGAGCGGGTGCGGCAGCTGGCCGACGACGTGATCGAGGTGCCGGCGGCACCGGACTTCCTCCAGCCGATCGTGGCGTCGATCCCGTTGCAGCTGCTGGCGTATCACATCGCCGTCCTCCGCGGCTGCGACGTGGACAAGCCGCGGAATCTCGCCAAGAGCGTGACGGTCGAGTAGCGCGGCGGAGCGCGGTTGCCGACGCGGTAGCGCGGTTGCCGAAGGTAGCCCGGTTGCCATGCAACCGGGAATTCGGGTGCGAGCCGACGCCGTGCGTCGCGTTACCCGCAATCCGGTCGCACGGCGACCGGTCTACCGAAGCCGGCAGCCCGGTTGCCGTGCAACCGGGAATCCGGGTGCGAGCCGACGCCGTGCGTCGCGTTACCCGCAATCCGGTCGCACGGCGACCGGTCTACCGAAGCCGGCGACCGCTGCGTGAGCCCAGTCGCGGAAGGCGGTAGCCCGGTTGCCGACGTGGT
>JBIIUP010000328.1:0-2583 GCA_044339885.1 Pirellulales bacterium
GCGCCGCCTTCTCGGCGGCGTCGCCGTAGAGGACGCCGCCGATCTGCACCTCACCCTGGGCCGTCTGCGCCCGCTTCCGCGCGTTGGCCACCACGCCCGCCGGGCGGCCGCCGATCCGCACGTAGGCGGTGACGAGCGTCCGGCCGTATTCGGGGCGGAACTCCTGGAGGCTGCCGCGGTCGACGATCGCCCGGAGCACGTCGCGGACCTCGTATTCCCCGCGGCCGTCGGCCGGCACCAGGTCGTAGACGTCGGCGACGTCTCGCTCGGGCGGCTCGCCGCCGATCGCCACGTCGCGGGCGGGGAGGAGGGCCACCAGCGCCCGCAGGCGGGCGAGACAGGCCGGGTCGTCGGGCTCGCGGAAGTCGATGGTGCCGCTCACGCTGGCGTGCATCGCGGCGCCGCCAAGCTCCTCGGGGTCGACCGTCTGGCCGACCGCCGCCTTCACCAGGGCCGGCCCCGCCAGGCACATCGCGCTGCCCTCGGTCATGAGGATCTTGTCGCAGAGCACCGGCAGGTAGGCGCCGCCGGCGATGCAGTTGCCCATCACGGCGGCGTACTGCGGGACGCCCTCCGCCGAGAGCACCGAGTTGTTGCGGAAGATCCGCCCGAAGTCGTCCTCGTCGGGGAAGATCTCGGCCTGCAACGGCAGGAACACGCCCGCGGAGTCGACGAGGTAGACCAGCGGCAGCCGCAGGAAGTGGGCGACCTTCTGGGCCCGGATGAGCTTCTTCACCGACTGCGGGAACATCGCGCCGGCCTTCACGGTCGCGTCGTTGGCGGCCACGAGGCAGGGCCTGCCGCTGATGGTGCCGATGCCGGTGACCACGCCGGCCGCGGGCACGTCGCCCCACTCGGGATACATCTTCCACGCGGCCCAGATGCCGAGCTCGAGGAAGGGCGTGCCCGGGTCGAGCAGGAGGTCGAGCCGCTCGCGGACCGGCAGGCGGCCGAGCTTCCGCTGCCGTTCCCAGCCCGCCTTCCCGCCCCCCTGGCGGAGCACTGCTTCGTCGCGAGACGCGGCCTCGGAGATCTCGCGGAGCGTGGGCATGGTCGGCCTCCCGGAGGCGCCGACGGCCCGCGTTCATCCACGGCCGAGCGACGAGCCGGGATTTTCAGGCTGCACACCAGCCCTGGCAAGGCCATGGGCCTGCCGGCCCGGCGTCGGCGCAGCCGCGGGCCCGTCGGCACGCGGGGATCGCCGCTGCGTAGTCGGTGCCTTTCTGGCTGCTGCATCGGAAGGGGTTGCCCGTGCCCTGGAGCCCGGCCTTGCTGGCCAGCGAAGCCAGGATGGCGAAGCGCCGCCAGCACGGAGTGAGCGCAGGCCGGGAAGGCCGCAGCGAACGTCCGGGCGAGAGGGCACGGGCAACCCCGGCCCATCGGGACGCTGGAGACCGGGAGCAAGCGCCGGATTGAGTCCCGTGACATCAGTCCCGCGACGACCAGAGCGACTGCAACAGCGCGACGCTCTCGTCCACGAGCATCCGGCCTCCCTCCGGGCCGACGAGGTTGCTCTGCACCGTCGCCGAGTAGCCTCCCCCCTCCACCGCCCGCGCGGTCGGCAGGTAGGTGCCCATCGTGCCACGGCCGGCGAGCTGCACCACGCACGTCAGCAGGGCCGGGCTGCGGGCCTGGATGCGGATGCCGTAGTCCTCGAAGAGCTCGAAGCTGTTGGTCACCACCGCCACGTCGCCGAGCCGCACCGCGTGGACGGAAACCGGCACCACGGGCTGCTCGCCCCGCGCGAGCTTCGCCTGCTGGGCGGCGAACCGCTTCACCGTCCGCAGGTGCCAGCCGGCCTTGGCGGGCCGGTTCGCCGGCACGGCCGCGGCTTCGGCGCGGCAGCGGTCCCGCTCCTCGGGCGTCACCAGCCGCTGGGGCAGGTCGAGCGTCGTGACCAGGTGGGCGAGCACCGGCTCGTCCTCGGCGTCCACCTTCGCGTAGGGCAGCACGTCGGCGACGGCGGCGGCGATCCGGCGGGCGATGTCCTCGCGGGCGGAGAGTCCGCGGCGGCGGAGCATCTCCTCCTCGGCCGGCTTCCGCCAGACGTTCCACGAGGTGCTGCCCGCGGCGGCGGCGCACTGCGGCAGGACGAACACATCCGGGCCGAGCAGCCGGCGGAGCTCCGCCCGCGTCTCGTGCCAGAAGTCCGCCGAGACCTCCTCGAGCTCGGCCGTCTCCTGGGCCGGGCAGGCCAGGTTCACGATCACGCCGGTGAGCTGCCCGGCCGGGTTCCAGAAGAACACCAGCGGCATGCCCGTCTCGGCCGGGCCTTCGATGGCGTCGAAGTCGGCCACGTCGGTGGCGCCGTACATCTGGGTGCGGCCCGGCGCCGGCAGGCCGGTGGTCGTGTCGAAGTAGGAGACGCGGCGGTTGCGGGCGATCGCGGCATGGGCCAACGCCCAGCTCACGCTGCCGGCCGCCCGGGACGTCCACGCCTCCTTCACGGCCGAGGCCATCCGCCCGACGGCGAACCGCCGGTAGTCGAAGGCGGGGATCGAGCCGGCGGGCGAGCCGTAGTCCTCGCTCGACGGGAAGGGCGCGGTGTGCGTGTGGGTGGCGTTGACGATGATCTTCGCCGGA
>JBIIUP010000330.1:0-2575 GCA_044339885.1 Pirellulales bacterium
CCACAATCCCTGGTCCGAGCACACGCTCGCCTTCACGCTGCCGCAGCTGAACCGCCCCCACCCGGATGGCGCGAAAGACGGCAATCAACTCACGCTCCTGCGTGACGGCGGCCTGATCGTCAACGACACCTCGCCCGATCCGGACAAGCCTTTTGCGAGCCTCGAGGTGCCGCATGATCCCGCGGATCTGCCTCGATTGGCGCCCGCCTTCGACCCCGCCTTCCCGCTCCACGATCGTGGCCGTTCCTACCTGCACGTCAACTGCGCCCACTGCCATCGATTCAACGGTGGCGGCTCTGCCTCCATCTACCTGTCCCACGATCTGCGGCTGCGCGACACGATGGCCGTCGACGTCGCGCCCACGCAGGGCACCTTCGGCATTTCCGACGCGAAGGTCATCGCGCCCGGTGATCCCTACCGCTCGGTGCTCTACTACCGGCTGGCCAAGCCCGGGCCGGGACACATGCCCCATCTCGGTGCCGCCGACGTCGACGAACGGGGGCTGCGATTGATCCACGATTGGATTGCCTCCATTCCCGCCGCCTTCGCGGACGAGACGCTCGTGGAGCGTCTCGTCGAGCTCGACGAGGCGACCGTGGTCGACCGTGAGCGCCAAGGACGACCCCAGGCCGAGTGGCAGGTTGCCCGCAAGCTTGCGGACCGCGAGCGCCGTGAGGACGTGACGGAGGCCGACCGCGCTGCCGCTCGCATGGAGGTCGACCGGTTCTATGCGGCCAACGCGCAGAAACGCGACGCTGACCGGCGGCGGCGGACGACGGAGCTCCTCGCCAGCCCCGTCGGGGCGCTGGCGCTGGTCGAGGCCATGCGACGCGACCAGTTGCCGCCCGGGATCCGCCAGGTCGCTCTCGACATCGCCACGACGGGGGACGTCGACCCCGCGGTACGGGATCTCTTCGAGCCGTTCCTTCCCGAGTCGCAGAGGATGCAGCGGCTCGGCGACTCCATCGATGCCGACGCGCTGTTGGCCGTCGCCGGCGTTCCGGATCGGGGGCGGGTGCTGTTTCACGAATCGACCGTCTTGCAGTGTCGGAATTGCCACCGCGTTGGAGCACAGGGAGGGGAGTTGGGGCCGCCGCTCGATGCGATCGGAAGGAAGCTCGATCGGAGGAAGTTGCTCGAGAGCGTTCTCTATCCGTCGCGGGAGATCGATCGCGCCTACGCCAACTGGGTCGTCCAGACGACCGCCGGCACCGTGCTCTCCGGGCTCTTGGTCGAACAGACCGATGCCGGAATCCTGCTGCGCGACAGTCGCAGCGAGCTGCACCGCATTCCCCGGGAAGAGATCGAGGAGATCGTGCCGCAGCAGAAGTCGCTGATGCCGGAGGCACTCTTCCGGGATCTCACCATCGAGCAGGCGGCGGACCTCTTGGCCTACCTCGGCACGCTCCGTGGTGCTCCGACGCAGTGACGGGCCGTCAGTAGGCGTCGAAATCCAGGAACGAAAACAGGATCGATCCGCGCTGGAGGCTCGCCGCCTGCCCACCGAGCGGACGGTAGACCAGGTTCAAGGGCGACGGCCTGTACCGCTGCGGGATGTCGACGTAGCGGCCGAAGCCCCCCACCCCTTCGGGAACCAGGCCGAGGAACAGCCGCGCCGGAGACTCCAGCCCCCCACGCGCGGCGACCGGCACCTCCCCCGGCAGCTCCGCGTAGGCCGGCAGCGCCCAGCCCTTGGCCGCCGCGAAGCATGCCGTCCGATCCCGCCGCCGCCGACAGCGGACGGCGTTCCGCGGGTTCGCCATCCGCCAGGCGATCGTGGCGGCCGTCCACTCGCGGCGGAATCGGGCCGCCGCCGCCGCCGCCATGTCGATGCCGAGCGGGCCGATCCCGACCCGGGCCTCGAGCGGCTGCACCAGCTGAAACCGCATCTGCCGCACCCAGCCCGGCGTGGCGGCGGCGTTGGCCACACCGATCACGAACTCGTGCCCCGCATCCGCCCCGAAGTCGCACATCCGCAGACCGAGTTTCTTGAAGAGGTGCCGCCCCTGGTAACGCGGATGGACGGCGACGTTGACCGCCAGCAGGCCGCGCACCGTCCGGCCGTCGAGGACGTAGTCGCCGGGAACCGCGGCGACCTGGCCGATCACGCTGTCGCCGACCAGTGCGTCGGCACCGACCAGGGAACCCGCCGGGTTCGCCGCGTACAGCCAGGACAGATAGCCGGCGGTGAGGTGGGTGGCGTGCGGAAAGCACGTCCGGTAGAGGGCCTCGTACTCCGGGAGGCGGTCGACCGTGGAGGGCCGGATCTCGACGACTTCGTCCGCAGGAACGTCTGACATGGGGGCACCGGACACCGCCGCGGGACGAGGGGGGGCGTCAGGCCCCACGGCCGGAAATCATGGCGTGGCGTTCGCAGAAAGCGGTAGCCCGCTGCTGGCAGTCGGCGAACCGGCGGCCGTAACGCGTCTCCGCCAAAAGCGGGCCCGCGGCTGGCCGCGTGCAGGCGCTGCTCGCCGCCAGGGGCTGCAGGGGGATCGCACCACGGGCCAGGAGCCGCACCGCCAACACCGGCCCGAGGCCCAGGAAGGACCGCCACTGGGACCGGTAGTAGGTC
>JBIIUP010000331.1:0-2573 GCA_044339885.1 Pirellulales bacterium
GGCCGACGGCCGCGTCTACTTTGGCGGCAAGGTGATCCGCATCGGCAACGGCGGCGGCCTCGGCTGGTGGGATCCCGCGACCCGCGAGGCCGGCGGCTTCCACGAGCCGTTCGACAGCTTCACGATATTCTGGATGTGCTCCGCGGCGGACGGTCGCTACGTGATCTGCTCCACGAAACCGGCCGTCGACGACGAGCGGCCCGACTTCCTGCCCCCGCGCGGACGGCTCTTCGTCTACGACACCCGCACCCACGAGATCGTCCACCAGGTGGACGACGAGCGGCTCACGCCCTCGCCGGGCTACGTCGTCGAGGCCCTGCCCGGCCTCGTCATGGGTTACGCCCCGGCGGGCAAGGATGGACAGGGTGTGCTCTACGGCTTCGACCCGGCCGCCGGCAAGGTGCTCTGGACCAAGCCGGTGCCGCGACCGCCGGAGACCGGCTTCTCGGCGATCCGCCGCTGGAACTACTGCTTCACGAAGGGGCCCGACGGGTTCGTCTGGGCGACGATGAAGGGCGTGCTCACCCGCATCGATCCGCGCACGGCCGAGGTGCATCCGGTCGGCAAGATGCCCGACGCCCAGATCGCCTTCCTCGGCGGCGACGTCTACGTCGCGGGGGGCGAGAAGTTCCGCCGGCTCTCCGGCGTGTCGGCCCTGCCGGCCGCCACTACGGGAGCGCCCAGCCCATGAGCCAGCCCTCGCGCCGAGGCCGCGCTATTTGGTGCGCCGTCCTCGCCGTGAGCCTGGGCGCCGCGGCGGCCGGCGCGGCGGACGAGTTCGAGACCGGCGGACCGCTCATGGGCGTGCCGCTGCCCGCATACCGCACGCGACACGGCGAGCCGCCGGGCTATCCGGGCTGCCTGCCCGAGGCCGGCGCCGCCGGCACGTCGGCGGGCGACCAGTTTCCGGAGCCCCAGCTCCACGAGGGGGCCGTCGAGCACTGGCGGACCTACTGGCAGAAGTACCTGCCGGTGAAGAGCTTCTTCGACCGCCAGAGCCAGGTGCGGAACTTCCTCGCCGCCGACCTGGGGCCGGTCGCGGAGGACTACGCCGAGCCGGTGTATCGGGTCGGCCGCGGAAAGTCGGGCCGGGACACCGGCCTGCGGAACCCGCCGGTGAAGGTGGTGCGGCTGGCGCCCGGGGGCTCGCTTGCGCCCCTCGACCTCGGCGAGCTGCCCGAGGGGATGTATGCCCTGCGGGTGATCGCGGCGGTCGAGACCGGGCGGCTCGAGCGGTTTCGCCGGCCGCTGGTGCTCCGGCTCACGATCGACGACGGCCCGGCCGGCGAGACCGGCGACTACAGACTCCGCTGCGGCTACGTCGACGAGTTCTACAGCATCGCCGAATTCCACTTCCACGCCCCGGCGCGGCGGCGGTACCGGGCGACGATCGCCTCGACCGCACAGAGCCGGGTCGACCTGCTCGTCCACAACGTCAGCCTCGACGACGCGCTGGTGGGCGTCGACCGCCGGGCGATCAAGACGCGGCAGACGCTCACGCAGCCTCCGGCCGAGCCGCGGCCGGCCACGCTCGACGCCGCGGCGCGTGCCGCCCGCGATGAGCTGTTGTGGGAATCGCTGCCGCCGCTCAACGCCCAGTTCGGCATGATCTACGGCATGGGGGGCGACGATCCGCAGGCCAACTGGCCGCGGTTCGGCTGGGACGGCCGCGACATGGCGGCGCTCGCGGCCGCCCACGGCGAATGGCAGGATCCGCATCGCGACGGCATCGGTGCCGACCTGCTCGTCAACGCCAAGGCCCCGGCCGCCTACACGCTGGACGACCTCGAGGCCCACCGCCCGCTGCCCGACCCGTATCCGGTCAAGGACGACGGCACGGGGGTGTGGACGGCGGCAGCGGCTGGCGAGGAAAAGCCCTGGAACTTCGTCGTCGTCGCCGACGCGGTGCGGACGCGGGCCCGGAACTACGTCGCCGAGGCGGAGAAGCGGGCCAAGGCCTGGCGGACCGCGGGCGATCGCGACGCCGGCCGCGACGCGGCGCTGATGATCGTCCGCCTGGCCTACGACTTCCCCGCCGCCGACTTCGCCAACGCCTTAAGTTCGGTGCTCGTGCAGCCGGGCGCCTACGGCCGCGAACTCCGCTGCCGCCAGCGGGAGACCCGCAATCCCCTGCTCGACGTCGAGTTCCTGGAGCACTACGACGCGGTCTTCCCGCTGCTGGAATCGGACCAGAGCCTGGCCGACGCGGTGGGCCGCCACGTGCCCTGGGTGCGGACGCCCCGCGACGTGGTCCGCCTCGTGGACACGTACCTCGTCCAGCATCTCGCGAAGTGCTACCTCCGCTACCACTGCTACTGGGGCAACGAGCCGGCGAAGATCGTGGTGCCGGCGACGGTGCTCGGCGACGACGCGGTCACCGGCCCGTGGATGGAGTGGCTCTTCAGCCGGACCTTCGTCTACCCCTACGCCCCCTGCGGCCTCCAGGACCTGCTCGTCACGGGCAACGACCGCAACGGCATGGGCTTCATCGGCTCGTACTACTACGCGCAGGTGGAGGAGGCGGCGAGCAAGGGGGAGCTGCTCGAACGCTACATCGCCGCCGGCGGCGACCG
>JBIIUP010000108.1:0-10069 GCA_044339885.1 Pirellulales bacterium
GATCCGCTCCACGATCCGGTCGCGGGGCTGGGCCTCGAGCACGGCGTCGCACGTCGGGCAGTGGGCCGTGCCCACCCGCGCGTAGAGCACACGCAGGAAGTCGTGGATCTCCGTCATCGTGGCGACGGTGGAGCGGGGGTTCGTGCCGGCCGACTTCTGGGCGATCGAGATCGACGGCGAGAGGCCGGTGACGCTGTCGACGTCGGGCCGCGGCAGCTGGCCGAGGAACTGCCGGGCGAACGTCGAGAGGCTCTCGACGTACCGCCGTTGCCCCTCGGCATAGAGCGTGTCGAAGGCCAGGCTCGACTTGCCCGAGCCGCTCACGCCGGAGAGGCAGACGAGCCGGCCGCGCGGGAGGCCCACGGTGACGTCGCGCAGGTTGTGCTCGCGGGCACCGCGGACGACGATCGGGGAAACGTGCATGGGGCGGACGGCGGCGGGCGGAGCGGGGCGGGAAGCACCGCATTGTAGCGCCCGCGCGGGGCGGGCCGCCCGTGCTGGACAGGCGCCGCCGCCTCCCGTACCATCGAGGAAACCCGCGGAAAACCGGCCGAGATGCCGTTCCGCACGGGGCGGTAGCTCAACTGGGAGAGCGCGGCGTTCGCAATGCCGAGGTTGGGAGTTCGATCCTCCTCCGCTCCATCTTCAGGGCTGCGGGGCCATCCATGGCCCCCGCAGCCCTTGCCCGTCGCGGGCACAGCCAAGGTGTGCCCGGACGGGCGCGGCGGTCGCACCTCCGGGCGACCGCCGCCGTGGGGCTGCGGCGGCTCGACGTGCCGCCGCCGCGGCGGAACCTTCGAGCAGGGAGGGCAGACGTGGCCTCCGATGCCGTCCTGAAGCCGCCGGGGTCGCCGGCGGCCGATCCCTCGACGGCGGTCATGCTGCGGGTCCGCGAGGGCGATGCCGGGGCGTTCGCCGAACTCGTCGGGCTCTGGCAGGACCGGCTCGTCACGCTCTTCCGCCATCACACCGGCGACCATGCCACGGCGGAGGATCTCGCGCAGGAGGTCTTCCTGCGGGTCTACCGGGCGCGGGGCCGCTACGAGCCGTCGGCCAAGTTCACCACCTGGATCCACACGATCGCCAACAACGTCGCCAGCGACCTGCGGCAGCGGGCCTACCGGCGGCGGGAGCGGGGCGTGCCCGCCACCACCTCCGCTTCGTCGAGCACGATCGGCATCGACCAGCTCGCCGTCGCCAAGAGCGGGCTGTTGCCGACACGGCAGTCCGACCGCGCCGAGCTTCGCGCCGTCGTGCAGGAGGCGATCGCCGGCCTCGGCGAGCGGCAGCGGATGGCCCTGCTCCTGGCGAAGTTCGAGGACTGCTCCTACGAGGAGATCGCCGCCGCCATGCAGCTCACCGTGCCGGCGGTGAAGTCGCTCCTCTTCCGGGCCCGCGACCAGCTCCGCGCGGCACTGGCCGGCTATGTCGGAGACCGGCCATGAGCGGACCCGACCGCGACGCCGGCGGGCCGCCGGCCGAGGCGCTGGGCGACGTGTGGAACCTGCTCGACGAACTGCCCCGCGAGGCGGCCTCGGAGCGGCTCACGGCGACGACCGTGGAGATGGCCGCGGTGTCGGCGTCGGGGCGGGCCGCTGCCGGCGGGCTGCGGGCCTGGCTCGTGCCGGGAGCCGTCGTCGTGGCGGCGCTCGTGGCGGGGATCGTCGCGGGGCGGGTCACCGCGCCCGAAGCCGACGCTCGATCGCTTGCGCACCTGCCTCTGGTGATGCACCTCGACCTCCTCCGCGAGGCCGGTGCGGTGAGGTTCCTCGAGGCGGTCACCGGCCGGGGCGGCCCGCCGCTGCGGATGCTCCTCCGGCAAGGGCCCGAGGCGGCGCGGCGGCGGGCCGGCGAGTGTCGCGCCGAGATCGAGGAGCTGGCCGCGCTATGGTCGGAGGAGGGCGGTCCCGCGGAGGTGGCGGCCCGCCGCCGCGACGTGGTCGCGGGCCTGTCGCTGGAGGACCGCGTGGAGTTCGAGCGGGCGACCCGCGAGTGGGCCCGGCTCTCCGCAGCGGAGCGGAAGGCGCTCGCCGCGGTGGCGACGGCGCTGGCCGACCCGAGCCGGCCCGAGCTGCGTGAGGCGGCCGTCGCCTGGCACCAGTGGCTCCAGGCGATGCGTCCCGAGGACCGCGCCGATCTCGTCGCCGCGGGGACCGACGACCGGCTGGCGTGGATCGACTGGTACGCGGCGCGGCGCGACGAGCGGGGCCCGCCGCGTCGGCCGAGCGGTCGGCCGCCGCCTCGGTAGCCCGGTTGCCGAAGTCTGTAGCCCGGTTGCCGTGCAACCGGGAATACGGTCCGCCCCGCCGCAAAGGCACCCGGTCGCACGGCGACCGGGCTACCGAAGTCGATCGGTTGCCGAAGTCTGTAGCCCGGTTGCCGTGCAACCGGGAATACGGCCCGCCCCGCCGCAAAGGCACCCGGTCGCACGGCGACCGGGCTACCGAAGGCGACCGGTTGCCGAAGTCTGTAGCCCGGTTGCCATGCAACCGGGAATGCGGTCTGTCCCGCCGCAGAGGCACCCGGTCGCACGGCGACCGGGCTACCGAAGGCGACCGGTTGCCGAAGTCTGTAGCCCGGTTGCCATGCAACCGGGAATACGGTCCGCCCCGCCGCAAAGGCACCCGGTCGCACGGCGACCGGGCTACCGAAGGCGATCGGTCGACAGGAACTCCAGCACCGCCGCGTTGAACACCTCCGGGGCCTCAAGCGGCGTCATGTGTCCGGCCCGCGGCACGATCAGCAGCCGCGCCCGCGGCAGGATCCGCTCGGCCGCCGCGAGACATTCCGGCGGCGTGATCGCGTCCTCCGCGCCGACGACCAAGAGCGTCGGCACGCCCACCTTCCGCATCGGTTCGGTCATGTCGGGCCGCGCCCCCAGCGCCTCAAGCGCCGCCTGGATCGCCTCCACCGGCTGCGCGAGGATCGTCTCGCGGAGCAGCCGCTCGACCGCGGCGCGGTGCGGCGCCGCGACGGCCTCCGGCGACGTCGCCAGGAGCCGCGGAATCATCGCGTCGGCGAGGATCGCCTGCCCCAGCCGGCCCACCTTCGCGGCGAGGTCGACGCGGCCGGCCCGGGCCTCGGGCGTGTCGGCCTCGAGCTTCGTGTCGACGAGCACCAGGCCGCGGACGCGGTGCGGGTGGCGGACGGCTACGTGCTGCGCGACGTAGCCCCCCATCGAGAGGCCGCAGAACACGGCCGGTTCGGCGACGTGCACCGCGTCGAGGACCGCGACGGCGTCGTCGGCCAGCTGCGCCATGCTCGCGGGGCCGGCCCCGCCGGTGCCGCCGAAGCCCCGCAGGTCGGGCGCGATCAGCCGCACCTTTTCGGCCAGCGGCGCCTGCCCCATCCACATCGAGTGATCCAGCGGAAAGCCGTGGAGGAGCACCAGCGGGATGCCGCTGCCGGCGGTGTGCACCGCCAGCCGGCCACGGGGCTCCCCGCCGGGCTCGCGGATGGCGACGTGGTGGACCGGCATCATGGCGCCGCCTCCAGGCCGCGGAACCGGGCGAGGTTGCGGCCGATCGTCCGGCCGTGGGGCTCAAGCCTCCGGGCGACCGACTGGATCCGCACCGCGCCGCGGACGTCGCCGTCCGCCGCCCGGCAGTGGGCCAGGGTGTCGAGGTAGCTCGGGCTGTCGAGCCCGCCGTCGAGCGGCGTCTCGTCGCGGATCTCGATCGCCGTGCGGGCGTGGCGGTCGAGCGCGACGCGGGCGTAGCGGTCGGCCCGGGCGACGTCCCCCAGCGTGTTGGCCACCAGCCAGGCGTATTCGTTGTAGCCGTCGGCGACGTCCGGCTGGGCCTCGACGCGGTCGTCGAGCCGGGTCGCCGCGGCGGTGACCAGCGCGCGGGCTTCGGCCGCCTGGGCGGGCGTGTTGTCGGGCAGCCTGAACAGCGCGATGAGCGCATCGACGTCCTGCGGATGATGCCGCAGCGAATCCTCGAGCAGCCGCCGCGTGCCCGCCGCGTCACCCCGCGCCGCGGCGGCGCAGGACTCGAAGTACCGCATCCGCGCCCGCACCGTCTCCAGGTCCCGGTCGAGCCGCTCGAGAACCTGCTCCCCCGTGGCGTCGGCGCGGCCCGCCAGCAGGCGGCCGAGCACCGCCGCCGCCGCCTCGTCCCGCTCCTCGTCGTGCAGGGCCTCGGAATACATGATGCCGGCCAGCGCGAACTCCCCAGGATCCGCGGCCGCTCCCCCGAGGACGGTCTCGTACTCGCGGGCCGCCCAGTCGGCGGCTCCCCAGCGGGTCAGCATGATCGCCAGCCGCAGCCGTTCGCCGAGCTCCTCGTCCGTGCCGCGGCGCAGGGCGAAGGCGGCATCCGCCATCGCGGCCGCCTCGGCGCTGCCGGGGCCGCGGGCCTGCAGGGCGATGGCGACGGCGTAGGCCACGACGGGGTTGTTCGCGACGAGGGCCGGCCAGCGGGCGCGGAACACGTCGACGGCCTCGGGGAGACCGTTCTCGGCGAGCCACACGAGGTTGGCCGCGGCCCGCGGATCGGGGTCGTCGCGGTCGTCCGACTCCAGCACACCCCCGACCTCCGCAAGCGCCTCGTCGCGACGGCCCGCGGTGGCGAGCATCGCGGTCGCGCAGCGGCGGAGCACCCGCCGGGCGGCGGCGGCGTCGGCGTTTGCGGGGACGTCGACGGCGTCGAGCGCCGCGAGGGCCTCGCGGCAGGGATCGGCGGCCGCGGCGGGTTCGCCCCTCGCGCCGAACGCGGCCAGGGCCCGCAGAAACCGCGCCGCGGGCCGGCGACTGCCCCCGACCCCGGCCAGAATCGGCTCCCGCATGACCTCCCACGACTCGTCGCCGGGCCGCCACTCTCCCGCCAGCAGCGCCGCGGCGAGCAGGCTTCCGGCGGCGGTGTGATCGAGCCGGGCGATCCGTGCCAGGGCCTCGATCCCCGCGCCGTCGTCGAGCCGCAGGAGGCCGTGCAACGCCAGCGCCTGCATGGGCCGTTCGCCGCCTGCGAACCGGCGGACGAGGGCGGCGACGGCCGGCGGGTCGTGCGGCGAATCCAGCGGCATGCTTTCCAGGAGCGACCGCGCCCGCAGCGACGACTCCGTGTCGGCGTCGTTCGCCGCGGCCTCGAAGAGCGCGTCGGCCGCAGCCGCGCCCAACGACGCCAGCCGCTCGGTGGCCGCCTCGCGGACGCCGTGGTCGTCGGCTCCCAGGTCGGCCACGAGCGCCGGAATGTCGACGCCCGCCGGGGGCGCCCCCGAGGTTCCGGCCGCCACCACGGCGGCCAGGCAGCCGGCGGCGAGTGGCCGCCACGTTCGGAGCGGGGAGGGACGCATGGCAGGCCGGGCCGTGCGGCCGCGGTCAGACGGTGTCGGGCTCGATGCCGAGATCCCGGATCGTCACGAGGGACTCAAGCGTTACGCCCTGCGCGGCCAGCGCCTCGCGGCCGCCGGCAAGGCGGTCGATGACGACGATCACGCGGTCCACGACGAGGCCGAACTCGCGGGCCCGCTCGATCGCCACCAGCGAGGAACCGGCGGTGGTGACCACGTCCTCCACGATCACGACGCGGTCGCCGGCCGCCACCGGCCCCTCGACGAACCGCTTGGTGCCGTGGTCCTTGGGCTCCTTTCGCACCAGGAAGCCCTTGAGCGGCAGCCCCTCGACGCCCGCCATGGTGACGACGGCGCTCGTCACCGGATCGGCGCCGATCGACATGCCGCCGACCGCCGCGGGCAGCGGGCCCAGCGCCCGCAGCCGCTCCAGGATCGCCCGGCCGACGAGCATCGCGCCGCGGGACTCCAGCACGACCTGCTTGGCATCGAGGTAGAAGCTGGCCTCGCGTCCCGAGGCGAGCCGAAACGTGCCCCGCTTGAGGGCCCGCGACTCGATGAGGCCGATGAGTTCGCGGATCACCGGCGAGGCGGCCTGGGCCGCGGCGAATGGAGTGCTCATGGTGGGACAGTATAAGGAGTGTCAGCAGCACCGAGCGGCCGTGGCCTTTTTTGACTCGCACCCCCGCGGTTTTAGAATTCGGGGTCGGTCCCGCGGTGGTGTTCCGGAGGCGAGCGATGCGGCATGGCCCGGTGGTTCGCGGCGTCGGCGTGGCCTGCCTCGCCGGTGCGGTCGCCGTGGCCGCCATCGGGGCGCTCGCCGCCCCGCCGGCGGCGCTGGTGCCCCTGCGGCTGCCGCTGACCGGCGTCCGCGACACCCAGGTGCAGGCGGCGATCCTCCGTCAGCTCGACCAGCTGACGGTTCGGCCGCAGGAGCGGGGCGTGCTCGTGCTGGAGTTCGTGCCCCCCGACGAGGCCGGCGGTGAGGGGACGGGCGGGGCGGGGGCCGGCGACTTCGGCAGGTCGCTGGAGCTGGCCCGCTTTCTTTCCGACCCGCGGCTGGCCGGCGTGAAGACCGTGGCCTTCCTGCCGCGCGGGGCGGTCGGTCACGCCGTGCTGGTGGCCCTGGCGTGCGAGGAGATCGTGATGCCGGCCGATGCCGTGCTCGGGCCGGTGCTCGCCGGCGCCGTGGACGAGCCCATGCGCGGGGCCTACACGCAGGTCGCCGCGCGGCGGCGGACGGTGCCGCCGGCGGTGGCGCTGGGCATGCTCGATCCGGCGGCCCGCGTGGTCCGGGTCTCCACCGACTCCGGTGAGCAGTTCGTCGCGCCGGCCGAGGTGAAGGGGCTCGAGGCGAAGGGGGTCGTGCTCGGCGTCGAGGAGATGCAGCCGGTGCCGCTGGCGGTCTCGGGGCGGCTGGGCCGGGAGCTGGGATTCGTGAGGCTCCTGGCCCGCTCGCGCGCGGACCTGGCGCGGGGCTTGGGCGTGACGGAGGCCGCGCTGGCGGCCGACCCGTCGCTCGATGGCGGCTGGCGGGCCGTGCAGGTCGCGCTCGACGGCGGCATCACGGCCGAGAGCGTCACCCGGGCCCGCGGGCGGTTGGAGCGGGCGATCACCGCCGGATCGAACCTCCTCATCCTGCGGATCGACAGCGCCGGCGGAGCGCCGGAGCAGAGCCTCGTGCTGGCCAGCTGGCTGGCCGGGCTCGATCCGGCCGACGTGCGGACCGTCGCCTGGGTGCCCCGCGAGGCCCGCGGCGACGCGGCGCTGGTGGCGCTGGCGTGCGACGAACTGGTGATGCAGCAGGGGGCCGTCCTCGGCGGCCCGGGCGCTGCGACCTTCACCGACCGGCAGGCCGACGCGGTGACCGCGGCCTGGAAGGCGGGCGTGGCCCGGCGGCGTGGCCGGTCATGGTCGCTGCCCGTTGCGGTCGCCGTGCCGGGCCTCGTCGTGCATCGCGCGGCCGAACGGGGCAGCGGCCGGACGGAACACTTCTCGCCCGCGGAGCTCGCCGACCGCCCCGACCGCGACGGCTGGGAGCTCGGGGAACGCGTCGGCACCGGGCCGATCCTGCTGGAGGCCCACCGCGCCGCCGAGCTCGGCCTGACGGCGCACCTGGTCGACGGTCTCGACGGCCTGCGGCGGGCCTACGGGCTGACCGCCGACGTCGAGCTGTCGCGGGCCGGCTGGGCCGAGGAGCTCTTGACGGCGCTGGCCAGCCCGGGCCTCGCCTGGCTGCTCCTGCTCATCGGCGGCGCCGGGCTGTTGATCGAGCTGAAGACGCCCGGCTTCGGGTTCGGCGGCTTCGTGGCGATGGTGGCGTTCATCGTCTACTTCTGGAGCCAGCACCTCAACGGCACCTCGGGCTGGCTGGAGGTGATGCTGTTCGTGGCGGGGCTCGTCTGTCTCGCGGCCGAGATCTTCGTCCTGCCGGGGTTCGGCGTGCTCGGCCTCGGCGGCGGGCTGCTGGTGATCGCCGCGCTGGTGCTCGCCAGCCAATCGTTCGTGCTCCCCACCAACGCCTACCAGATCCGGCAGATGCAGTGGTCGCTCCTGGGGATCCTGGGGGCGGTCGGCGGCGTGGCCGCGGTGGGCGTGCTCCTGCGCCGCTGGCTGCCGGCCACCCCGTTCCTGCGGCACGTGCTCCTGGAGCCGCCGGCCCCCACCGCCGACTTCGCGGAGGAACCGCTGCTCGACCTCGTCGGCCGCGAGGGGATCGCGACCACCCGGCTGGCCCCGGCCGGCAAGGCCCGGCTCGGCTCCGCGGTGCACGAGGTGACGGTCGCCGGCGATCTCGTCGAGCCCGGGACGCTCGTGCGGGTCGTCGACGTCCGCCGCGGCCGCATCACCGTGAGGCCCGTCTGAACCATGGGCGCGCTGGTGTGGGTCGTCGCGCTCCTGCTGGCGGGCCTCGCCGTGATGGTGCTCGAGGTCTTCGTGCCGAGCGGCGGCGTGCTCGGCTTCCTGAGCGTGGTCGCCATCGTCGCGGCGATCGTCACCGCCTTCGCCGAACAGGGCGTCGCCTTCGGGATGGCGGTGCTCGCCACGGCGTGCGTCGCGGTGCCCGCGGTGCTCGCCGTCGCCTTCCGCTGGTTTCCCGAGACGCCGCTGGGCCGCCGCGTGCTGCCACCGCCGCCGGCCCCCGACGACGTGCTGCCCGGCGCGGAGGGGCGGCGGCGGCTGCGCGGGTTCGTCGGCCGCCGCGGCGCGGCCGTCACGGAGCTGCTGCCGTGGGGCCGCGTGCTCATCGACGGGGAGACCTTCGAGGCGCTGAGCGAGGCGGGTGCGATCCCCGCGGCCGCGGCCGTCGAGGCGGTAGGGGTCGAGGGGGCGGCGCTCGTCGTGCGGGCCGCCGGGCCGGAGGCGGCGGCCGGACGACCGGAATCGGCGGCACAACGGGACTCCCGGGAGCCGCTGGCCGGCTCCCGGGCCCTCGAGGAGTTCGATTTCGACGGCCTGGACCCCCCGGTCGCTTGACTGGGGCCCGACGCCGAACCAGCCTTGCGGCGAGAGCCGACCACCGCCGCGGACTTCCGCCGCCGACTTCCGGAGCCTCCCGCCGATGCCGACCCTGATCCTGCTCGGGCTGGCGACCTTCGCCCTGCTCGTCGTGTTCGCGATCCTCGCCCGCTACCTGCGGCTGTGGGTGCAGTCGGTCGCCAGCGGCGCCGGCATCGGCCTCTTCGACCTGGTGGCGATGAGCTTCAAGAAGGTGAACCCCACCGTCATCGTCCGCAGCAAGATCATGGCGGTGCAGGCCGGTCTCGGCGATTCCAGCGGCGTGACGCGGCAGGCGCTGGAGGCCCACCACTTGGCCGGCGGCCGCGTGCCGCAGGTCGTGCAGGCGCTGATCGCCGCGCGGAAGGCCAAGATCACGGAACTCGACTTCAAGCTGGCCGCGGCGATCGATCTCGCCGGCCGCGACGTCCGCGAGGCCGTGCAGACGAGCGTCTACCCGAAGGTGATCGACTGCCCGGGACGCAACAGTGGCCGCGAGTCGCTCGACGCCGTCGCGAAGAACGGCATCCAGCTCAAGGTGCGGGCCCGCGTGACGGTCCGCACGAACCTCAACCAGCTCATCGGCGGCGCCACCGAGGAGACGATCATCGCCCGCGTGGGCGAGGGCATCGTCTCCGCGATCGGCTCGGCCGAGCGGCACACCGACGTCCTGGAGAACCCCGACGTGATCTCCAAGACGGTGCTCGGCCGCCGGCTCGACGCCAACACCGCCTTCGAGATCGTCTCGATCGACATCGCCGACATCGACGTGGGGATCAACATCGGCGCGCGGCTGCAGGCGGACCAGGCCGAGGCCGACACCCGCGTGGCCCGGGCCAACGCCGAGGGCCGCCGGGCGATGGCGGTGGCCCGTGAGCAGGAGATGGTCGCGAGCATCGAGGAGAGTCGCGCCGGCTTCGTCGAGGCCGAGGCGGAGGTGCCGAAGGCCGTGGCCGAGTCGCTGTCCACAGGCCGGCTGGGGATCTTCGACTACTACAAGCTGCGAAACCTCCAGGCCGACACCGACATGCGGCGGACGATCGCCGGCGGCGCCGCGCCGATGGCCGCCGTCGCCGGGCCGTGATCGAGTCCCCCTCGCCGGGCCTGCGGGCCCACCGGGTGCCGCCGCGATGAACCCGCCAGCCATCCCGCTCGTCGCCGCCGGCCTCGACTGGCTCGAGGGCATCCTGCCGCTGTTGTTCGTGCTGTTCTGGATCATCTCGCAGATCCGCGGCATCTTCCGCACCGCGCAGCCGCCTCGTCCGCGGGAGAAGGTCGT
>JBIIUP010000332.1:0-2558 GCA_044339885.1 Pirellulales bacterium
ATGCGGTCGCGGTACTCGGGCAGCATCTTCTTCCAGTCGTGGTGCGGCCGCAGGTAGGGGGTGTGGACGAGCACGTAGAGGGCCTCGCCGCCGGGGATCGCCACCTCGGGCTCGGTGATCGCCGGGGCGCAGACGTAGCAGGTCGGATCGGGGGCCGGCTCGCCGCGCTTGTAGATCGTCTCGAACTCCTCGTGGGGGTCGTGCGAGAAGACGAAGTTGTGGTGGATGAGCTGCTCGTACCGCTTGTCGAGGCCCAGGTAGAGCACGACGCCCGAGCAGGCGGGCTCGTACTTTCGCCGGCCGAGGAACCTCCGCCGCGGCTCGCCGTCGACGAGTTCGCGGTGGGTCCGAACGGTGTCGGAGTTGCTCACGACGGCGGCGGCCCGGATCGTCTCCCCGTGGGCAGTCTCGACGCCGCGGACGCGGCCGTTCTCCACGATGATCCGACGGACGGGCGTCTTCGTGCGGATGTCGACGCCGAGATCGACGGCCAGGCTCGCCAGGGCCCGGGGCACGGCCCCCGTTCCGCCCCGGGGATACCAGACGCCGTCGTGCGACTGCATGTGGGCGATGCTGCAGAGCACGGCCGGCGACTGCTCGGGGCAGCTGCCGACGTACTGCGTGTAGTGATCGAGCATCTGCGCCGCCCGCTCGTCGGGCACGAACGACCGCACCGTGCCGGCCACGCTGTGCCCCGGCCGCATGCCGATGAGTTCCTTGAGGAAGCCCACGGAGAGGCTCTGGCGGACGTTGATCATGTCCCGCATGCCGCCGACGCTGCGCCAGAAGAAGAACTCGTTGGAAAGCCGGTGGAGCCGCTGCGACAGGTCCATGAACCGGCCGTAGCCGTCGCCGGATCCCGAGCCGGGGGCGAAGGCGTCGAGGTTGGACCGCATCGTCGCCACGTCGGAGACGAGGTCGAGCGTGGTGCCGTCGTCGAAGAAGCTCCGCCACTGCGGGTCGAGGGGGACGAGATCGAGGTACTTCTCCATCTCCAGGCCCGCCTCCGCGTAGATCCGCTTGAGGACCCGCGGGATCGTGAGGATCGTGGGGCCCATGTCGAAGCGGAAGCCCCCCTCGGAGAGCACCGCCGCCTTGCCCCCTACCCAGGCGTTCTTGTCGCAGAGCGTCACGCGGTAGCCGCGGGCGGCGAGCGTGCAGGCGGCCGCGAGTCCCGCCAGGCCGCCCCCGACCACCACCACCCTGCCGTCGTCGCGTGCCATGTCGGGAATTCCTTTCGCGTGGCGGGCCCGCCGTCAGGCGGCGCCCACGGGTGAGGCGTGCTTCGCCCGCCGCGCGGAGGGCGCCGCGGGACGCAGCGGCGCCGCGTCGATGCCGAGGTCGGCGAGCAGCAGGTCGGACGTGATCCGGGCCGACGAGTAGATCACCGGCAGGCCGCTGCCCGGATGGGTGCCGCCGCCGACGAGGTACATCCGCTCCACGTCCTCGAACCGGTTGTGCGGCCGCATGTGGAGCATCTGGCCGAGGTCGTGGGACAGGTTGAACGTCGCCCCCTTGTAGATCTCGTAGTCGTCCTGCCACCCGTCGGGCGTGAGCAGCTTCTCGTAGCGGATGCGGTCCCGGAGCCCGGGAAAGCCCAGCTTCGCCGCCTGGTCGAGCGCCACCTCGCGAAACCGCGGGGCCTCCCGCCGCCAGTCGACGTTCGGATGGCGGTGGGTCACGGGGATGAGGAGGTAGAGCGTGCTCGAGCCGCGGGGGGCGAGCGTGGGATCGGTGACGCAGGCGTTCTGCACGTACATCGACGGGTCGTCGCTGAGCACGTGCCGCCGCTCGATGTCGGCCAGGTTCTCGCGGTAGTTCTTCGAAAGGTAGATGGTGTGGTGAGCGATGTCGTCGTAACGGCCGTCGATGCCCAGGTAGAGCATGAAGGTCGAGCAGGAGAACCGCCGCGACGCGATCTTGCGGTCGTTCCACCGGCGCCGCAGCCCGTCGGGGACGAGCCGGGTCATGCTCCGGGCGAAGTCGGCGTTGACGACCGTGGCGTCGGCGGCGTAGCGGCCGCGGGGGGTCCGCACGGCCGTGATCCGCCGCCCCTCGAACTCGAGCGCCTCGACCGGCTCCTCGTAGCGGATCTCGACCCCCATCTCGGTCGCGATCCGGGCCATCGCCTGCGAGACGGCGCCGCAGCCGCCGATCGGATGGAAGACGCCGTGCTCGTACTCCAGGAACGAGAGGATCGAGAACAGGCTGGGGCACTTGAAGGGGGACATGCCCAGGTATTTCGACTGGAACGTGAAGGCCAGCCGGATCCGCTCGTCGGAGAAGAACGTGCCGAGCTCGGCGTCGAGGCTCCGCCAGGGCTTGAGCATCGGCACCAGGCGGAGCAGGTCGGGCGAGGCCAGGTCGCGCCAGCCCTCGAACGGCTGTTCGAGAAACGGGGCGAAGCGGGTGAACTTCTCCCGGGTGGCCTCCATGAACCGGGTGAAGGAGCCCGCGTCCGCCGGCGAGAGCCGGGAGACTTCGGCCTCCATCCGGGCCACGTCGGGCGTGGCCAGCAGTTCGCCGCCGGCACCGAACACGATCCGATATTGCGGGTC
>JBIIUP010000333.1:0-2553 GCA_044339885.1 Pirellulales bacterium
GGCGGCATGCGGCCGCCGCTGTCGAACGAGGTGTGGTCGCTCCACCTGCCCGTCGATTGGACGCCGTGACCGCGGCAAGCGGAAAGGAAGCCCGGTCAATGACACGTTGGCAACGATTGCCCGGCTGATGAGCGTCTCGTAATCCGCCGAGCCGGGCCTCCCGGCCTCCGTGGTCGGGTCCACGTCCACGCTGGGCAGGCCAGCCTCTCTGGCCAGGCTGCGGCAGGGAGATTTGCGAGGTATACGCCCCAGAAACTTGACAGACACGCGGAACTTCTTCTATGCTCTGTGCCGGGTGGAAAAGCGAATTTTCGGGCATCGTCCGGAATTACATCTGGGTGGAGTTGGCTTTGATGAACTACACGCTTTCCGGCGATGGGCTTCTGCGGCACTTGGTGTCGGTGCGGATTGCCCAGTGGTCGCGTGCCGTCGCCCTGGTCGCCACCGCGGTCATTGGGCTCTTCCTCACACCCATGGCGGCGGTCGCCGGCCCGACGTGGGACGGCGGCGGGGTCGCGAATGCGACGTGGAGCACCGCCGCCAACTGGGACGGCAACTCGCTTCCCGACCTGGCCAATGGCACGAGTGCCATCGTCTTCTCGACGCTCGGTTCGGGCACCGCCGCCGCGGCCACCCAACTCGGGGGCGGCCTCGTGGACATCCTCAGCCTCCGGTCGGACGTCCTCACAGGGGCCTCGGTCGGCCTCGGCTCGACGGGCACGACCGTCACCGGATTGTCGATCAACTCGGGCACGCTCGTCGTCCGGAGCGGGACGATTACCAAAGCCAACCAGGCCGCACTCGTGATCAACAGCACGCTGCGGCTCACGAGCGACGGATTTTTCAGCAACACGAATGCAAGCAACACCGGCCTGTTGATCGCCGGCCCGATCATCGAAGACGCGACCAGCCGCAACGTGGTCATCAACGCCTCCACCGGCCGCGTGGCCCTCGGCGGCGCAAGCACCTACACGGGCTCCACGACCGTCGAGCGTGGAGTTTTACTGGTCGGCCTCAGTCCGACGGGCACCGCGGCCAACGCGGGGATTTCCGCGGCGCCCGGCGTCGCCGGGGCCCTCGGCAATGCGACGAGCGAGGTGCTCGTGGGCAATGCCGCCACCCTCGCCAACAACTGGGACGTCGAACTCGAAATCGGCACCGGCGCGAGCATGAGCCGCAGCATCCGCTTCGCGAATGCCGGGAACGGCACGGCCACGCTGACCCTCAACGGCACGGCCGCCCTCCGCTCGGGCATGATCACGCTGGATCGGACGATCAACGTGAGCGCGGTCAGCGCGCAGACGACGTGGGCGGGCCTCATCACCGGCACCGGGGGAGTCGTCAAGACAGGTGGCTTCGCGTTGCGGTTGTCGAACACGGCCAATACGTTCAGCGGGCCGGTTTCGGTCGCATTCGGGCAACTGAATTTTGATATCGCCGGCAATGCCAGTGCCCTGGGCACGGGCACGTCGGCGATCCAACTCACCGACTCGGGCGTGGCCACGGCCCGGACGGTTGCCGCCTACGGCAGCGGCACGTTGGCCCGCGGATTCAACGTCGTCGCGACCGCGTCGAACGCGGCGACGATCACCACGGGTGACGCGGGTGACGTCACCTTCGCTGGCGCCATCGCGGTCAATTCGCTCGGTGCCAACGTGTTTTTGAACGCTGCCAACAGCGGCACCGCCCGGTACGCGGGCGTGATCTCCGGGTCGGCGCCGGTCGTCGGCGTCGGCGGGGCGTCGAGCGGAGGCAACAAGGTCGTCTTCAGCAACGCGGCCAACTCGTTCACGGGCCAGGTGCGGGTCGCGGCCGGCGGCCTGTTCGTCGGCGGCAACGCCCCCGCGGGCGCTCCGGGCGTGCTCGGCAATGCGACGAGCGCCATTCTCGTGGGGGACCAAACCGCGGGGTCGAACCCGTCGATGTTGATCACGGACGGGGGCTTCACCGTCGGGCGAAACGTCGTCATCGCGGGCCCTGCCGACGGTGCGGCCGATGCCTTCACCGGCGACGTGATGATCGGCGGAGCCACGGCCGACGCCTCGGTCTTCTCCGGCAGCCTCGCCATCAACCGCACGCCCGGCATCGGCACCAATTTTTTGATGGCGGCCACCGGCGGCAGCGTCGAATTCAGCGGCAGCCTCTCGGGTTCCGCGGCGATCAAGATCGGCGGAGGGGGGAGTACCCGCGCGGGCCTGCCGGCCGGAGGTTCGCGGGTGGGCACCGTGATCCTGTCGGGCAACAACGGCGGCTTCTCGGGAGACATCTCGCTCAGCACGTTGGCCCGCCTCGTCGTCGCGTCGGACACCGCCCTCGGCACGGGCACCGGCACGATCAACCTCTACGACGGATCGGCGAACATCACCGGCACGGGTGGGATATCGACCCGAGGGGCCGTCACCGTGAGCCGCAATTTCCTCCTCTCCGGCACCGTGGGTGGCAACAACGCCAACCGCGCTGTGTCGTTCGAGGGCACCTCGGCCGATGCCTCCGTGTTCGCCGGCAGCATCACGATCACGCGAACGGTCGCGAGGGACAACGTCTTCGCCGCGG
>JBIIUP010000109.1:0-9964 GCA_044339885.1 Pirellulales bacterium
CCCCGTTGCCGAACTAGTAGCCCGGTTGCCGAACTAGTAGCCCGGTTGCCGTGCAACCGGGAATCCGGCCGCAAGCCAGCGCACCGCGTCGCGCACCGGGCAATCCGGTCGCACGGCGACCGGCCTACGGAAGCCGGTCGCACGGCGACCGGCCTACAGAATCCGGCCGCGTTCCGACCGGCCTACCCGCACGGCGACTGGTCTAGCCGCACTTGCCGCACGAGCAGCCACCGCCCGGCCCGCCGCCGCAGCGGTCGCCGACTTCCTTCTTGTACGCCTTCTGCGCGGCCGCCTCCTTCGAGAGCTTGAACTCGGGGCCGGCAGGGAAGTACTGGATGTCGTCCTGGAGGTAGTAGGCGCTCGGTAGCGTCTGCCCGCCCACATCGACCTGGCACCCCGCGAGGCCGGCCGCCGAGGCCGCAGCGGCCACGAACAGAACCCGGGTCGGCAGCCCGAATCGGCAGCGCAGGATGGTCGAAACGCTCATGGCTCTGGTCTCCAGGACAAGCCTGCTATCGACCGCCACGACCGGCAAACTTTGACCGATCCGTACGACCGGATGGCCGCCTTGCCCAGATTTCCCAGTCCGCTTGCCGAAGTCCCCCAGTCCGACGGCGCGGCTCCGGCAGACCGTGCATCCCACCCGGAGCGTGTACAACGAGTGTCATGATCCGTCCGCCGCCGCCCTGGTTCCGCCCGGCCGCCGCGGCCGCGATCCTGCTCGCAGCGGGTGCCGGAGGGGTGCTGGGCCAACAGGTCGTGCTGCCGCCGGGCTTCGGCGGCCAACCTGGCGGCGGCCCGAAGCCCGGCCCCGCCTACGACCTGGCCCAGCAGGCTCTGGCCGCCGGCGACGTCACCGGCGGACTGGAACTGGCGACGCGCGAGTATCAGTCGTGCACCCGGATCGGTGCCCAGCGCTGGGTCGACTCGATCGCCGCTGCCGCGATCCTCGGTGAGTGCCTCTTCGAGTCCGGCCGCTTCCGCGACGCTGCCGCTTCGTACGAGGAGGCCTTCTCCCTCGCCGCTGTTCACCCGGACTGGCTGCTTTCGGTGCAGTTTCCACAGGTGCCGCTGCGGCCGGTGCCGCCTCCGCGAGTCGCCACCTGGGCCCGCAGTAGCCGCAACACGGCGCCCGCGGCGATCCCCGACACGGTCTCCATCCGGCAGCGCGGCGCCGACCCGCAGGAGGTGCTCCAGCGCGGAGGCGTGCTCTCGGCTCCCGTCGACGTGCCGATCCGTGCCCAGGAGATCATGCGGGCGCTCGTGATCGCCATCTACCGGCACGGTTCGCTCCTCGGCGACCTGGCGAGCGAGACGGCGTCACTGGAGCGGTTGGCCGCGGTGCTGGCCCGCCGGCCCGCGCCCCCCAACCATTACTCGCAGGCCTGGGTCGAGGTTGCCCTCGGCACCGCGCAGTGGGCGCGGGGGGCCGCAGACAAGGCCGCGCCCCTGGTCGCCCGCGGCCTGCTCGCCGGCGAAGGCCTCGATCACGCCCTTACGGCCTGGGGCCTGATCGTGCTCGGCAGGATCGCGCTGGATGCCGACCAGGCGGCGGTGGCCGCGAGGCACTTCGAGGAGGCCGCGCTCGTCGCCGGCGAGTTCGGTGACGCGCGGGCGATCGAGGAGGCGTTCCGGTTGTCGTTCATGGCCCACATGGCCGCTGGCACCCGGGGCGTGCCCGCCTCGATCCGCGACGCCACCGTCTGGACGGCCAACCAGCGGGCGGGGCTGGCGGTCGCCCACGCGCGGCTGCTCGCCATGCAGGCCGAGGCCCTGGCGCTCGCCGGCGACGTCCGCGGCGCCGCGCGGACCGTCGCCGAGATCGACGGCCGGCTGCTCGCCGGCGACCCCGGCCGTGGCGGACTCGGCGCCCAGGCGGCCTACGCGAAGGCCCTCTGTGGCTACGCGGCCGGCGATGGCCGCGCCGACGCCGATCTCGCCGCCGCCTGCGAGATCGCCCGGACCCGCAGCCCGCGGCTCTTCCAGACGGAGCTCGTCACCGGTGCCGTCGCGAGCAACTCCGGTCTCACCGACCGCCGCGCCGAGGAGGTCTTCGCGAAGCTGCTCGCTCCCGCCCGGCCGCGGGACTTCGCGATCGATCCGCTCGAATCGCTGGCGATCGCGACCACCGCGCGGGCCCAGGCCTTCGACGCCTGGCTCCTGGTGGCGCTGCGGCGGCATGCGGAACGGCAGACCGACCTCCTCCTCGACGTCTCCGAGGCCGCGACCCGCGACCGCTGGCTGTGGGCGCAGCCGCTCGGCGGCCGCCGCCTGGCGACCGAGCGTTTGCTGGCATCCGCGCCCGACGACCTTCCGCCGGCGGACGCGGCGCGGCGGGCCACGATCCTCGGCGACCGGCGGGACCTCGCGCCGCTGCTGGACCGCATGGCCCGGCTCCGCGGGGAACTCGCCGCGCCGGCCGGCGGCGACGCCGCGGCCTGGGCCGAGTACCGCAGCCTGGCCGAGGTCCGCGGCCGCCTCGTCGCCGCCATCGCCGCCGGTCGCGAGCCGGTGACCGCCGATTTTCCGCCGCTCACTCCCGCAGCCGATATTCGCGCCCGCCTCCGGCCCAGGCAGCTGATCCTCTCGTTCCACGCCATGCCCCACGGGCTGTTCGCCGCGCTGGAATCCAACGAGCGGTTCGTGGTCTGGGAAGTCCGCCAGGCCGCGGGCATCCCCGCCGAGCTGAAGTCCCTCGCGCGGTCGTTCTGCCTGTTCGGCTCGCAGTCCGCCGTCGGCACCGACAAGCTCCTGGCATCCGACTGGCGGGCGTCGGCGGTGAGGCTGGAGCGGATGCTGTTCGAGAACTCCAAGGTCACGCTGTCCGAAGGGATCGACGAGCTCGTCATCGTGCCTGACGGGTGGCTCTGGTACCTGCCCTTCGAGCTGCTCCCCGTCTCGTCGGCCCGCATCGACGCCGGCGACGGGCCGCCGCGGCTCCTTCGGGACGCCTGCCGCGTCCGCTACTGCCCGACCCGGAGCCTGGCCGTGATGCCGCTCCCCGCCGTGCCACGCAACGGGCCCATCGGCGTGCAGGCCGGGCGTCTCAACGCCGGCGACACACCGGCCGACGCGGCGGCGCTGGCGACCGCGGTCTCGCAGGCGGTCGACCGAGCCGTGCCCCTGGCGATCACGCCCGGAGGCCCGCCGCCGGCGCTCCTCGGCTCCATCTACGACGCCATCGCGTTCTTCGACGAGGTCACCGGCGACGGGCCGATCGCGAGCCGCACGCTGGCCCACGCGGCGGGGGGCAAGGGGGGGCTGACGTTCGCCGACTGGCTCGCGCCGCCGCTGAAGCGGCCGCGGCTGGTGCTCTTGCCCGGCCTGCAGACGGCGGTCGCCGACGGCCTCGACAAGCGGCTGCCCGCGCGGCCGGGCGACGACGTGTTCGTGGCGGCCACCGATCTCCTCGCGGCGGGCGCGGGCACGGCGCTGGTGAGCCGCTGGCGGGCCGGCGGTGCGATCGGCACGGCGCTCATGACGGAGTTCCTGCGCGATGCGACCGGCGCCGCGGCCGACGAGGAGCCGCCCCCCGCCTCCGAGAGCTGGCGGCGGGCCGTGGACCTCGTGACCGCCGAGCGGCCCGACCCGGACCGGGAGCCACGGCTGCGGCAGCAGGGGGACGCCGTGCTCGACGATGCCCGCCACCCGTTCTTCTGGGCCGGCTACCTGCTCGTCGACTGCGGCAGCGGCCGGTCGCCCCAGCCGCCGGTCCCCGGGCCACCCGCGGTGCCCGGCGCGGCACCGCAGCCCGCCGCCGGAGCCGCCCGATGAACGACGTCGCGTTCGCGGCACAGGCCGCGGCCGGTCCGGCGGTGGACGTCGGCGGCCTCGCGGTGCTCGCCGCCGCGAGCGTCGCAGCCGGTGCCATCAACTCGGTGGCCGGCGGCGGCACGATCCTCACGTTCCCGGTGCTCGCGGCGATCCTGCCTGCGGATCCCGCGCGGCTGGTGATCGCCAACGCCACGAGCACGATCGGCCTCTGGCCCGGTGCCGCGGCCGCCGCCTGGGCGTACCGCGGCGAACGGGTCGGCCAGCCGGAGTGGTCCCGCTGGCTCCTCGTGCCCAGCGTCGTCGGCGCGGTGGTCGGCGTGCTGCTCGTGCTACGGCTGCCGCCGGCGTGGTTCGCCGCCGCGGTGCCCTGGCTGATCCTGCTGGCCGCCGTGCTCTTCGCGGCCCAGCCCACGCTGGCCCGGCTGGCGTCGGTCGCGGCGCCGCGGGGCCCGGCCCCGCCGCCGACCGCCGGCCGGCTGGCCGCGACCTGGCTCCTCCAGTTCCTCGTGAGCGTCTACGGAGGCTACTTCGGGGCGGGCATCGGCATCCTCATGCTCGCCGTGCTCGGCCTCCTCGTTCCGGCCGACATCCATCGTCTCAACGGCCTGAAGAACGTGCTCGGCATGGCAATCAACGGCGCCGCGGCGGCGATGTTCGCGACGGGTTCCGTCGCCGGGGCGCACGACGTGTCGTGGCCGTGCGTCGCGGTCATGGCGGTGGCATCGGTCCTCGGCGGCCTGGGCGGCTCGGTCGTGGCCCGGCGGCTGCCCGCGGCCGTCGTCCGGCGATGCGTCGCCATCATCGGCTTCGCGCTGGCCGGCTATTATCTCTGGCGGGAGTACACCTGAAGCGTTCCATGCTCGTCCGCACCGACCGACTCACGAAGCGATACGGTTCCTTCACCGCACTCGACGAGTGCTCGCTGACGGTCGGCGCCGGGGAGATCTTCGGTTTGCTGGGCCCGAACGGCGCGGGCAAGACCACGCTCCTGCGGCTCCTGCTCGGGTTCCTGCGGCCCACGAGCGGCACGGCCCAGGTCGCCGGCCACGACTGCGTGCGGGATTCACTCGCCGTCCGCGCGGTCACGGCCTACCTGCCGGGCGAGGCACGGCTCTTCCGCCGCATGTCCGGCTCCCGCGTGCTCGACTTCTTCGCCGGCCTGCGGCCGGACTGCAGCCGCGGGGAGGCGGTGCGGATCGCGGCCCGGCTGGGCCTCGACTGCTCGCGACAGGTCGCGCGGATGAGCACGGGGATGCGACAGAAGCTGGCCCTCGCGGTGGTGCTGGCGACCGACGGCCGGCTCCTGATCCTTGACGAGCCCACGGCGAACCTCGATCCGACGGCCCGCGCCGAGGTGCTCGACCTGGTCCGCGAGGCCCGCGACCGCGGCCGCACGGTGATCTTCTCGTCGCACGTGCTCTCCGAGGTCGAGGAGACCTGCGACCGCGTGGCGATCCTCCGCGCCGGCCGCGTCGTGCACGAGCAACCGCTGGAGCACCTGCGCCGGAGCCACCTCATCTCGGCCCGGCTGTCGGGCCCCTTCGCGGGCGTGCCGGCGGCGCTCGCCGGTCAGGTTCGTGTGGCGCGGCAGGACGAGGGGCGGGTCGTGCTCGAGGCCGCCGATTCGCTGGCCGGGCTGCTGGGCTGGCTGGCGACGCTGCCGGTCGAGGAGATGCGGGTGGAGCCCGTGGGCCTCGGCGCTGTGTACGACCGTTTCCACCGCGGCGGCCGGGAGGAGTGAGCGGCATGTGGAATTCGGCGATCTGGCGGCGGACCTGGGGCGACCAGCGGGCGCTCGTGCTGGCGCTTGCGGCGCTGTGGACGGCGTTCCCGTGGATCTACCTGCGGCTCTCGGCCGAGGTCCCCATGGAAGACTTCCAGATGCTGCTGGCGCTCATTCCCAGGGACTGGCAGAAGCTCTCGGGCGTGCCGCTCTCGGAGGTCGCGACGCCGGCCGGCCGCGTCGCGCTGGCGTTCGTCGATCCCGTGATCGTGCTGGCGGCCACCGTCTGGGGCATCACCCGCGGCAGCGACGCCGTCTCCGGCCAGCTCGAGCGCGGCACGATGGAGATGGTGCTGGCGGCGCCGGTCCGCCGCGGGGCGGTGTTCATCACGCAGGCGGTGGCCACCACGGCGGCGGCCGCCCTGCTCTGCCTGGTGCTCCTGGCGGCGGTGTGGTTCGCGATCGCCGTCGGCCCGTGGGCAGGCCGGGTCGATCCGTGGCGGTTCGCCCCCGCCGCAGCCAACGTCTTCGGGCTGATGGTCTGCATGGCCGGGCTCACCGCCTGCGTCTCGGCCGCCGACAGCCACCGCTGGCGGACGATCGGCATACTCTGCGGCTTCTACGTAGTCTCCGTGCTCGCCAAACTCGTCGGCCGCCTCTCGACGCGGCTCGGCTGGGTCGGTTACCTGTCGGTGTTCAACGCCTACGAGCCGCAGCAGCTGGTTTCCGGCGGCCCCGAGGCCTGGACGCTGCTGGCGAGCTACGACGGCGTGCTGCTGGGCCTGGGCATCGCCGCCTACGCCGTCGGCGCCGTGATCTTCGCCCGCCGCGATCTGCCGGCTCCGCTCTGAAGGGTCCCGGCCGCACCCGGGTGTGGCAATTTCCCGCTGCTCTGCCGCATACTTACGCCTCCATGATCGCCACGCCGCTCCTCCGTTCAGCCCGCGTGACGACGCTGGCGATGCTTCTCGCCACCGCCGTCTGCCTTTCCGTCCGCGCCGACACGCCGCCCGGCGGCGCGGGGGGCGGCGTCGAACCGCCCCCGACGAATCCGGGCCAGACCGACCTCGACGCCGCCATCGAGGCCAAGCTCTCGGCAACCAACCTCGACGACTTTTCGAAGGTCCTCGAGCTCTGCAAGAAGGCCGTCACGAAGGGCCTCGATCCCGAATCGAAGAAGTTCGCCGACGAGCTCTACACGGGCACGCTCGTGGACCGTGCCGGCATGCTCGTCGACGTGATCTTCGGCAACGACGAGCCCGATCCGCGTTGGCAGCAGATGCGGACCTTCGCGATGCGCGATCTCGGCGAGATCGTCGATCGCTCCCCGAAGCTGGGGCAGGCCCGCCTCATGATCGCCCGCCTGGAGTCGCTCCCGGGGGGCGACGCGGCCCGGGCCCGCGCGGAGGCGAAGCAGGCCCTCGAGCTGCTGGGCGACGACCGGCTGCAGCAGGCCAAGGCTCACGTCGTGCTGGCCTCGGTCGAGACCGACGACGACGTCCGCACTCGGCACTTCGACCAGGCCGTGGAGCTGGCCCCGCGCGACGCCGACATCCGCCGGGCCCGCGGCCTGTTCATGCTCGTCCAGGACAAGTTCGACACCGCCCGCGAGGATCTCGCCGTGGCGATCGAGGAGGATCCCGAAGACGCGTCGCTGCACGAGGCGCTGGGCATGGCCTACGCGATGGAAGACAAGCTCGACGAGGCCCGCCGGGCGTTCGACGCCGCCATCAAGCTCGAGCCACGCTCCCCGGCCCCGCTGCTCCAGCGGGCGCGGTTGCTCGCCACGCGGGAGAAGTACGACGAGGCCCTCGCCGACATCGACCGTGCCATCCGGCTCGACGAGCGGCTGGTGGCGCCACGTCTGCTCAAGGCCCGCATCCTTCAGCAGGCCGACCGTGACGCCGAGGCTCAAGCGGAGGTGGAGGCGGTGCTCGCGCGCGACAAGGACAACGCCGGCGCCCTCGAGCTCCGCGGCCTCATGGCGGCCGAGCGCGAGGACTACCCCGCGGCGATCCTCGACTTCCGGCGGCTCGTGCGGCAGAACTCCGACGATCCGGCGGTCATCGGCCAGCTCGGCATGCTCTACCTGGCCGCCAAGCAGCCGCGGAAGGCGATCGAGCGGTTCACGCGGGCGCTGGAGATCGACGACGAGGACTTCCCCAGCCGGCGTGGCCGCAGCGACGCGCTGATCTCGATCGGCGACCACAAGGGGGCGCTCGCGGATCTCGAGCGGGCGCTCGAGATCAAGCCGGACGATACCGGCGTGCTCAATAACCTCGCCTGGCTCCTCGCCACGTCGCCGGACGACGACCTCCGCGACGGAGCCCGGGCGATCGACCTGGCGAAGAAGGCGTGTGAACTGACGGAGTGGAAGGAAGCCCACATCATCAGCACGCTCGCGGCGGGGCATGCGGAGCGGAAGGACTTCGAGACCGCGAAGAAGTACAGCCGGCAGGCGGTCGAATCGAGCGGCGAGACGGCCGATGTGACCGAGCAACTGAAGAAGGAGCTCGCGAGCTACGACGCCGGGAAGCCGTGGCGGGAGCGGCAGGAGGCGGCCGACGCCGAGCCGGCCGAGCCGGCGACGTCGACGGCGGACGGGGCCCGCCCGCCGGTCGAGGCCGAACCGCAGCCACCGCGTCGCCCGTTCGACTCCGACTGACTCGCGGCCTGCGGCGGCCACCGTCCGGCGCCCTTCTGCAGACCGGTTAACCGCACGACCGCCTTCGGTAGACCCGTTAACCGCACGATCGCCTTCGGTAGACCGGTCGCCGTGCGACCGGATCGGGCCGCCGTGTGACGCCGAACCGCATCCCCGGTTGCACGGCAACCGGGCTGCCGAACCGGCAACCGGGCTACGGACTCGCCAACCTTCTGCAGACCCGTGACCACACGATCGCCTTCGGTAGACCCGTGACCGCACGATCGCCTTCGGTAGACCGGTCGCCGTGCGACCGGATCGGGCCGCCGTGTGACGCCGAACCGCATCCCCGGTTGCACGGCAACCGGGCTACCAAACCGGCAACCGGGCTACGGACTCGCCAACCTTCTGCAGACCCGTGACCACACGATCACCTTCGGTAGACCCGTTAACCGCACGATCGCCTTCGGTAGACCGGTCGCTGTGCGACCGGATCGGGCCGCCGTGTGACGCCGAACCGCATCCCCGGTTGCACGGCAACCGGGCTGCCGAACCGGCAACCGGGCTACGGACTCGCCCCGAGGCAAGGGTCGGCGCGAACGTGGAGCGTGAACTCCTTCGCGTGGAGCTTCGCCTTCACCGGATTGGCCACGATGTACTCCCGAAGCCGCTGCAGCGCCTCGGGCGATCGGACGACGTGGTCATAGCTGTCGGCCTGCCAGAAGGTCCCGCGCCGGCCGAGTGTCCGGTTGATGCGCGACGCGGAGAAATACTTCCAGGCGCGGCACTGCTGACGCATCGAGCCGATCTCCTTCATCCCCACGAGCACGTGCACGTGATTGGGCATCACGACCAGAGCGTCGACGTCGTAGGCCACGCCGTCGGCCCGCAGCACCGCCTCCATCACGAGCGTCCGCAGCCGGGGGTCGCGGAGCAGGCAGTCGCCGTGGCACGCGTCCAAGGCCTGCTGCCACGCCGTCTTCGCCCCGGCGAGAAATCGTTGCCGGATCTGTGGCGGCAGGGCGGCCAACTTCCGCTGCCAGCCTGGTCGACCCACGTCGATGCCGTGGCTCCAGAGCCATCGGTCGCGGTCGTCGATCCATTGCTCCCGAACTGCGGTCGGCAGTGAGTCGGCCGTGCGGAAGGTGATGAAATACATGCGATCCGCCTGCTCCCAGTGGGGCAGCTTCCGTCGCGTGATGCGGATGGCAGACTCGGGATCGAGGTAGCCGTAGGTCATGGTCGTGCGGATGTGGAGAGGACGTCGGGTCTTCATCCCTGAAGACGGGCGCGACGGCTGCGAGGGGCAAATGCCGTTCGGATCTGGCGGTTTTCGGGGAGTTCGGGCGGATTCCCGGTTGCACGGCAACCGGGCTACCGGTCGGCAACCGGGCTACTAAGTCGGCCACGGGGCTGGGGCCGGGGAAACGCCCGGCATCGGCAGCAATGTGGCCTTCGGTAGCCCGGTCGCCGTGCGACCGGTTCGGGCCACGAGCGACCGCGACGGGCGTTCGCTACGATGGTCGTGTGGCTAACACCTCTGGGCGAGTCGAACCGGTGCGGCTCTTCGCGTTTCTCTCGATCGGCATCGTCGGGTCCGCCGTCACCTTCGCGGAGACCGCGTCGGCCCCGTCGCGGCCCGTCATGCGGCAACTGCCCCCGTCTGTCTGCAGCAAGCCGCCTTCGCCTCGCGAAATCGTCGACGCCCGCGAGGAACTCCAGCGCCGGTTCCGCGGGCCGCTCGCCCGCACGTCAACGGCCTCCACCGCCACGGCCACGGCAGCGCTCCTCCTCGATGCCGCGGGGACGGAGCAGGATCGGGC
>JBIIUP010000110.1:0-9960 GCA_044339885.1 Pirellulales bacterium
CGCCGCCGGCGCGTGGGAGTCGCTCCGGCAGGCCTGTCGGGAGCGGGGCGACGAGATCACGTTCGCCGCGACGCTCGCCGCGGCTCACCAGCAGGCCGGATGACGGGAGCAGCACTCCGGGCAGCCGTTGGCGCAGTCGACGCACGGCATCGGCTCCCAGCCGACCTGCCGGGCCGACGTGAACCCGCGGCTCGGCGGCAGCTGCCAGGGAGCGAGCAGCTCCTGACCCGGTCGGCCGCCGTTGCACCCCCGCCAGCGGACGCAGGCGTCGCACGGGTCGGGACGCCAGGGCTCGTCGTGCTTGGCTCCCCAGTACTTCGGCCCGCAGCCGCTGTCGCCGCACGGCGTCGGCATCCCGCCCGCCGTCGCGCGGCAGCCGTGGGCATGACCTCCGGCCCGCGCTGCCTCGGCGCCGGTCCAGAACAGCATCCCGCCGAGGACCGCGGAGGCGACGGTGACGAGCGTGCGTGTCATGCCAGGGGTATCGGTCGCAGGAGTCGCCATGACCTGCACGGCATGGCCGGCAGCCGCAGACTCGCGGCCAGTCCCCCCAGCTTCCCGCGGTCGGGCCGGTCGGCGATGGGGAAGGCTCAGGGCACGGCGACCGGAGGCCGCTCGACCGTCCGCTCGAAGAGCCGCAGGTACTCGCGGGCGCTGGACTCCCACGACCAGTCCTGCCGCATCACCCGCCGCACGAGACCCCGCCACCGCTCCGGCTCGGCGTGGAGATCGAGCGCCCTGGAGACCGCGTCCTCCAGGGCCGCCGCGGTGAACGCCTCGAACACGAAGCCGCTGGCGGTGCCGTCGGCGACCGCCTCCGGCGTGGCGTCGACGACGGTGTCGACGAGCCCCCCCGTCGCCCGCACGACGGGGATCGAGCCGTAGCGGAAGGCGTAGAGCTGGGTCAGCCCGCAGGGTTCGTAGAGGCTGGGCACGAGCGTGACGTCGGCCGCGGCCTGCACGAGATGCGCCAGACCCTCGTCGAACCCGATCACGAGGTCGACCGTGCCCGGGAACGCCGCGGCCGCGCGGCGGAGCGACTCCTCGTGCCGCGGGTCGCCGGAGCCGAGGATCATGAAGTGGGCCCGGCCGCCGGCGGCCATGCGGGCGAGCATCTCGACGACGAGGTCCACACCCTTCTGGGCGACGAGCCGACCGACGAAGGCCACCAGCGGCCGGGCATCGGGGGCGGCGTGGCCGAGGCGGGCGGCGAGGGCCACGCGGGCGGCGTACTTGCCCAGGTCGAAGTCGCTCTCCGAATACGGTCGCGGGATGTGGGGATCGGTGGCCGGATTCCACGCGTCGGTGTCGATCCCGTTGATGATGCCGGTGATCGAGTCGCTCCGTCCCGCCAGCACGCCCTCCAGGCCGCAGCCACCCGGCGGCGCCTGGATCTCACGGGCGTAGGTGGGGCTCACCGTGCTGATCGCGTCGGCGAACACCAGCCCCGTCTTCAGCAGGTTGAGCTGGTTGTAGTACTCCATCTGCTGCCAGTTGAAGTGCCGCCAGTCGAGTCCGGTGAGCAGCATGTCCCAGTGCCAGAACAGTCCCTGATAGGCCATGTTGTGGATCGTCATCACGGTCCGCGCCCGGCGCACGGCCGGACCGAAGTCGGCGACGAGCTTCTGGTAGGCCGGCACGAGACCCGTCTGCCAGTCGTGGCAGTGGATCACGTCGAAGGGCTGCTCGAGCCGGGCGGCGAGTTCGAGGGCGGCCCGCGAGAAGAAGATGAACCGCTCGGCGTTGTCGGTGTAGTCCTCGGCGCCGCCGTAGAGCGTCGGCCGGTCGTAGAGGTCGTCGTTGCCGACGAGGTAGACCGTGCCGTGGGTCTCGGGACGGCGGCAGCGGAGGATCCGGGCCGCGACCCGCCGGGTGCCGATGGGCACGTCGAAGTCCAGGTCGGTCGGCTCGAGGGCGAAACCCTTGGCGAGGGCCTCGCGGTAGGCGGGAATGACGAGCGTGGTCTGGCAGCCCAGCCGTTCCAGGGCCTCGGGCAGGGCGCCGGCCACGTCGGCGAGCCCGCCGGTCTTTGCGAACGGCGTGGCTTCGCTGGCGACTTCGAGGACGCGCATGACCGGGTCTCCCACACGCTACTATAGGTCACGTTTTCGCGACCCGCCGCCACCTCCCGACCGGCACGACCGGACCTCCATGAGCCCGCTGGTGAACCCCGCCGCCCTGTTCCGGCTGCGGCTCCCCTGCCGCCGCCGCGAGCGGCTCTGGCCGCCGGGTTCGTGGGGAGTCGACGAGGCCTGCCGGCTGCCGTCGTTCGCGCTCGTCAGCGGCGTGCCGGACGTGCTCGAGCTGGCGCTGGCGTGGAGCGACGACGGGCTCGCCGTCCGGGCGGCCGCCCGCGGCGTGGGAGCATCCCGCTGGTGCCAGCCCACGCGGCCGGAGGACAGCGACGGCCTCCATCTCTGGATCGCCACGCGGCCGACGGGCGACAGCCACCGCGCTGGCCGGTTCTGCCGCCGGCTGGCGTTCCTGCCCACCGGCGGAGGCCGGCTCGCCGACCAGCCGGTCGCGGTCGCCGCCGCGATCCCGCGGACGAGCGAGGTGCCGGCGGAGCTGCCCGGGGGATCGATCGACCTGGAGTCGCAGCTGCTCCCCGACGGCTGGCGGATCGACGCCCGCATCAAGGCCGCGGCGCTGCCGGGCTGGGATCCCGCCGAGATCCCCCGGCTCGGCTTCTTCGCAGCGCTCGTCGACCGGCGGCTTGGCCGCGTCCCCTGCTTCGCTCCGCCGGAGTATCCCTGGGACAGCGACCCCACGACGTGGATCGAGCTGGAGCTGCGGCCGGACTGAGCGACGGCACACTGTCCGGGCAGTCCTGTTCGGCAAGGAGAATGCGAACGTGTCGATCCGCGTCTGGCGTAGCTCGGGGCTGCCCGTGCCCTGTCGCCGGACGTTCACTGCGGCCCTCCGGGCCTGCGCTCACTCGGTGCTGCCTGCGCTCCGCCATCCTGGCTGCGCTGGCCAGCAACGCCGGCTCCCGGGCACGGGCAGCCCCTCGCGGTCCCTTGACCAGGAGGGCCGCCGCAGGAAGGTGGCGGTCACCCGTGTCGACGAGAGCCGCTGAGTCGTGCTCGCTCCACGTCACTCCTCGTCGGCGAATGGCTCCACCTCCACGCGTGCCGGCGGCAGGCTGTCGAGGAACACGCGGCCGTAGGGCTTCGTGAGCATTCGCGGGTCGAGGATCACGACGGTGCCGGTGTCGCTGGCGGTGCGGATGAGCCGCCCGAAGCCCTGCTTGAGCCGGAGCACGGCCTCCGGCAGCTGGTACTCCGCGAAGGCGTTGCCGCCGGCCGCCTGGATCGCCTCGATCCGCGCCGCCACCAGCGGCCGGTCGGGCACCGCGAAGGGCAGCTTCGTGATGATCACGGTCACGAGCTGGTCCCCCGGCAGGTCGATCCCCTGCCAGAAGCCGTCGGTCCCGAGGAGCACGCTCGCCGGCCCGGCCCTGAACTCCTCGAGCATCCGCGATCGCGGCAGGCCGTCGGCCTGACTGACGAGCCGGTAGTCCCTCCGGGCGCACCAGCCGCCGAGGTCTGCCGCGGCCCGTTCGAGCGACGCATTGCTCGTGAACAGGACCATCGCCCGGCCCGCGCTGCGGGCCACGTACCGGCGGATCATCCGCGCGCAGGCGGCATCGTAGGCCGACCGGTCGGCCGGATCGGGGAGCCGGTCGACGAGCACGATCCGCGCCTGCCGCGGATAGTCGAAGGGGCTCCCCAGCCGGCAGCCGATCGCATCGGGGCCGATCCCCAGCCGGCTCCGCACGAAGCCGAGGCCGTCGCCGTCGGCCGCCGCCTCGTCATCGGCGGCGGGCCGGCGCCGGCCGGGCACGTTCACGGCGAGCGTGGCGCTGGTGAGCACCACCGTGCCCACGCGGTCGAAGAGCTCGCGGCGCAACGTCGCCCCCACGTCGATCGGTGCGCTGGAGAGCGTGACCCGCATGCGACCGCGGCGCGACCGGGCCGCCTCGACCCACCACACGCTTCCGGGCTCCCGCTGCCCCAGCCAGGTGGCGATCGAGCCGGACAGCCCGACGAGCCGGTCGGCGAGGGCCGTGAAGTCGTGCCGCTCGGCGGCGTTGGCCAGGCCGTCGCCAGCCGATCGCACCTTCCGCGCCAGTCCCTGGAGCGGCTCGCCGAGCGTGTCGGGGACGAGCCCCGGCCCGCGGACCCGCCAGGGGGGCTCGCCCCGGCCTTCGAGCTCCTCGCGCACTTCCGTGAAGAAGGCCTCGGCGGCGCGGCGGCACCGCCGGACGTCCGCCTCGAGGTCGTGCATGCGGTAGTGGGCCAGCAGGCCGCGGCCCGGGCGATCGCCGGCGAGTTTCGAGAGCACCCGCTCGACGCCGCCGCTGGAGACGCCGATGCCCAGGTGCTCGCCGGCCACGCCCTCGGCCATGTGGGCCTCGTCGAAGATCACGACGTCGTGCTCCGGCAGCAGGCTCGCGCCATGGCGGCGGAGCGCGAGGTCGGAAAAGAACACCGCGTGGTTGACGACGAGGAGCTGCGCGTGGAGCATCCGCCGGCGGGCGGCGTAGTAGTGGCACTGCGCGTGCGTCGGGCAGCCGCGGCCCATGCAGTTGCCCGCGTCGCTGGCGACCTCGTCCCAGACCGCGTCGCTCGGCAGGGCCTCGAGGTCGGCGAGCGAGCCGTCGGCGGTGTGCCGCGCCCACGACGCGAGATCCAGCAACTCCTGCCGCTGCCCGGCCTCGGGAAACAGGCTGCCGGACCGCTCGACCGCCAGTCCCAGCCGCCGCAGGCTCACGTAGTTGCCCCGGCCCTTGACGAGCACCGCCGAGAACTCACGGGGCATCACCGAGGCGACCAGCGGGATGTCCTTGGAGATGAGCTGCTCCTGAAGCGCGATCGTATGCGTGGAGATCACGATGCGGCGGGGACGCCGCCCCGCCGGGACGCCGGCCACTTCCGCGCCGTCCCAGTCGGGTTCGATCCGGCCGCCGGCCGCGGCCGCGGTCTCCACCTGGTCCGCCGTCGCCGCGAGCACGGCCGGCACGAGGTAGGCGAGGCTCTTGCCCACGCCGGTGCCGGCCTCGATGACGGCGTGCCGCCGCTCCTGGATCGCCCGGGCGACGAGGTGTGCCATCTCCAGCTGCTGCGGCCGGCTCTCCCAGCCGGCCAGCCGCGCCGCGAGCCGCCCGCCGGGCGCCAGAAAATCGTCGGGCGTCGCCATGGCGGCAGTGTACGGGATCGGTTCCCGCGGTGACCGGTTCGAAGTACCATCGGTTCTCCGCTCCGCCACCTCCCCGCAGGGACGACCCGTGCCGAATCCGACAGGCCCCCTCCATCCGGCGCACCCCGGCTCCCAGAAGGCCTGGGGCGGGGTGTTCCGCGAGCCGACCGACAAGCGGGTCGAGGCGTTCTCGGAGAGCGTCTCCTTCGACCGCCGGCTCGCCGACGACGACATCGACGGCTCGATCGCCCATGCCCGGATGCTCGCCGCCTGCGGCCTCATCGGAGTCGAGGAGGCCGACGCCATCGCCCAGGCGCTCGAGGAGATCCGCGGTGAGATCCGGGCCGGACGGTTCGAGTTCACGGCCGCCAAGGAAGACATCCATCTCCACATCGAGTCGGCGCTCGTGGCCCGGCTCGGCGACACCGGCCGCAAGCTGCACACGGCCCGCAGCCGCAACGACCAGGTGGCCACCGACCTGCGGCTTCACTGCCGGCGGGCGATCGACCGGATCGACGCCGGGCTCGCCGAGCTCCAGCGGTCGTTCCTCGGCCTCGCCGAGCGGGAGCAGGGTCTGGTCATCCCGGGGTACACGCACCTGCGGCGGGCCCAGCCGGTGCTCGCCGCCCATCAGCTGCTCGGCTGGTGCGAGAAGCTCGACCGCGACCGGCAGCGGCTGGCCGACTGCCGCCGGCGGACGAACGTGCTGCCGCTCGGCTCGGGGGCCCTGGCGGGCACGAGCCTGCCGATCGACCGGCACCACGTGGCCGAGGCGCTCGGCTTCGAGGCGGTGGCGGCCAACAGCGTCGACGCGGCGAGCGACCGCGACTTCGCCTGCGAGCTGGCCTTCGTGCTGTCGCTGGCCGCCGTGCACCTGTCGCAGTGGGCCGAGGAGTGGATCATCTACAGCACGCACGAGTTCGGCTTCCTCGTGTTCCCCGAGGGCTTCTGCACCGGCAGCTCGATCATGCCGCAGAAGATCAACCCCGACGTGCTCGAGCTGGTGCGCGGCAAGTCGGCCCGGACGATCGGCAACGTCCAGGCGCTCCTGGTGCTCCTCAAGGGGTTGCCCACGGCCTACAACCGGGACCTCCAGGAGGACAAGGAGCGGATCTTCGACTCGATCGACACGCTGGAAGCCGTGCTCGGCGTGGCGGCGCCGCTGGTGGCCGGCACACGGTTCGACCGGCAGCGGATCGCGGCCTCGCTCGACCGCGGCCACCTCGATGCCACGAGCCTCATGGAGGCCCTGATCGCCGCCGGCGTGCCGCAGCGGACGGCCCACGAGACCGTGGGCCACCTCGTGCGGCGGGCGATGACGCGGGGCGTGTCGCTCGCCGAGATCTCCGACGAGGATTTCGCCCGGGAGTACGCCGGCTGGAACGCCGCGCTGCGGGCCGCTCTGGGCGCCCCCCGGGCGGTGGAGCGGATGGTGAGCCAGGGGTCGACTTCCCCGGCGTCGGTCGCCGCCCAACTCGCGGTCTGGCGGCAGCGGCTGGGTCCGGCGGCCGGGTGAGCCGCGGCGGCCGCCCGGGCCGCAGGGTCTTCCCGACCGGTCCGGTGACCGGCGGCGCTCCGGGATCGGCTGGCTGGGCGGCTTCCGGGTCCTGGGCCGTGCGGCCGGCCGGGGCTGCACCCGGCCGCCGCGCCGAGCCGACGGATTGAGTCGCGGGGACGCACACCGCCTTCCCCGGCATCGGGAGCACGCGCCGTGCGTTGGCCGCTCTGGGCACTGGTCGTGGCGACGGGAGCGGGAGTCGTCGCGGCGCGTGAGCCCCCGGCGCCACCGCTGGATCCACTCCAGCAGGCCGTCGTCGACTCGCTCACCGTGCGGCGGCTGGAGACGCCGTCGGACCTGCTCGACGCCGCGGTCCGAACCGCCGACCTCGAGGCGGACGCAGTGGCCTGCGACTACGTCCGCCGCCTCCGGGCCGCCGTCGCCGCGGCCGACGAGGCGGCGCGGCCCGGGCTGCTCGCCGACCTCGGCGACGCCGTCGGCGGGGCGAGTCTGGCGCGGCTCGAGCGGCGGCTCGCCTCGCGCGAGCCCGCCGTCCGCGAGATCGTGGCGGCGATCCGCGCGGCCGTGGACCTACGCCACCGCGATCCGGCCCGCCTGGCCGCCGCGGCCGCCGCCCTCCGCGACCCCTCCGCGCGGGTCCGGGCCGACGCGGCCGCGACGCTCGCCCGGGGTCGGGAGGACGCGCTGCCGGCGGTCGTCGATCTCCTGGCCACGACCGATCCCGACGGCGAGCGGGCCCGCGGCATCGCGGCACGGCTCGTCCGCGACCTCGGCGCCGACGCCCGGCAGCCGCTCCTCGCCTGGCTCGGCTCCGACGACACCGACCACTGGCCGGGTGTCATCGAGGCGCTGCGAGCCTGCGGCGCCGGGGACGTTGCCGTGCATCTGGTGGCCCCCGCGCTTGCCGCCGATTCGCCCCCCGAGGCACGGCGGGCCGCGGTCCGCGGGCTCGGGGGCCGGCCTCCGGAACCCGCCGCGGCGGCCGCCCTGGTCGCGGAGCGGCTCGATCGCGTGCTCACGCCCGCCGGGGTGCCGCACGTCGACGCGATCTGCCCGGAGCCGGCGGCCGAGCCGAACCCCCGCGACGGCACCGTCGAGCGGTTCGTCTGGGATGACGAGCAACGCCGGCTGGTGAGGCTGAACCTGCCCCCGCGCACGGCCCGCCTCCAGGAGGCGCTGCACCTCGCCCGCGATCTGGCGGCCATCGACACGCGGGATCCGCAGGCGGTGCGGCTGGTGCTGCTGACGCGGCTGGAGGCGATGCTCGTCGCGGCCGGCGAGCCGGCGCGGGCCCTGGAGTCACTCGACCCGGTCCGGCTGCGGGCCGCGCTGGAGGGGCCCGACGGCTTCGATCCCGCGGGCGCGGCGGATGTCCTGGACCTCGCCGTCACCCGCGGCCTGTGGGAGGCCGCGGCCGGCGCGGCGGCGGCGCTGGAGCCGCCCCCCGGGCGGTCGTCGGCCCCCCTGCCTCCCGCGGTCCGCAAGGCCCTCGTGCGGGCGCTCGCCGTGCCCGATCCCGCGGTGCAGTTTCAGGCGGCCCGCACGCTCGCCCTCGCGGCGGGCGATCCGCCGTGGGCCGGATCGAGCCGCATGGTCGAGGTGCTCGTCCATGCGGCGACCTCCACCGGGGACGACGTCGCCATCGTGGCCCATCCGGACCTCGAGGTCGCCCAGTCGCTGGCGGCCGGCGTGTCGCGGTTCGGATACCGGCCGGTCATCGCGCGGTCGGGCCGCGACTGTCTGCTCGCGGCCCGCGGGTCGGCCGACACCGTGCTCGTGCTCGTCGCGGCGCGGCTGCCGCGGCCCGCGGCGTTCGAGACGGTGCAGCTGCTCCGCGACCAGGGTCTCGGGGCGGTGCCCCCGGTGCTCGTCGTCGTCGACCCGCTCGACGACGACGGCCGCGGCTGCTTCCTCACGCAGCTCCTGCTCCGGCTCCGCGACCTCGACTGCGTCGCCGTCGTCGACCGGCTCGACAGCTTCTTCGCGCCGGTGGCGGAGGGGACGGGAGCCGGCGGGCCGCGGCCGGCACGGTTCCCCGAGGCGCTCACCCAGCTGGCCGGCCCGCGGTCGATCGACCCGGCCGCCCGCGCGGCGGCCCGCGCGGCCCGTCGCGGCCGGGCCCGCGAGGCCATGGCGCTGTTGGCCGCGATCGGCCGCCGGGGGGGCGACGTCTCCGCCGCCCTCGACGCCGCGCGGCTGGCCGCGGCCGGCGGCCCGGCCGCCGATCCGGCGGTGGCGGACCTCCACGATCCGGCCGTCATGCTCCTCGGCGCGATCGGCCGCCCCACGGCCCAGGCGGCCCTGCTCCAGGAGGTCGATCGCGCCGAACTCCCTCCGGCGGCGCGGCAGCTGGCGATCGCCGCTTTCGCCGCCAGCGTGGAGCGGCACGGCATCCTGCTGAAATGCCGTGAGATCGGGGACGTCGTGACGCGGTACACTCACGTCGCCGACGCCGGCACGCGGCGGGCGTCCGCCACCGTCCTCGACGTGCTCGGGACTCCCCGCGACCAACTCCCGCCCACCTCCGCCGATGCTCCGCCAGCCCGGCCACACCGGTGACGAACCGCAGGCCTCCCCGCTCCGGGGCCTCATCGGCGGCAGCGCAGCGATGCTCGAGGTCTACGCGACCACGCGGAAGGTGGCCGTCTCGAACGCATCGGTCCTCCTTCTCGGCGAGACGGGCACGGGCAAGGAGCTCGTCGCCAAGGCGATCCACCAGCTTTCCCCGCGGGGCAGCGGCCCCTTCGTCCGGGTCAATTGCGGGGCCCTTTCGGAGAGCCTCCTGGAGAGCGAGCTCTTCGGCCACGTCCGCGGCGCCTTCACCGGCGCCGTCGCCAACCGCACCGGCCGCTTCGAGGCCGCCCACACCGGCACGATCTTCCTCGACGAGATCAACTCCACCACGCCCAAGCTCCAGGTGAAGCTGCTGCGGGTGCTCCAGGAACGGGAGTTCGAGCGGGTCGGTGACACCGAGACCATCCTGGTGGACACCCGCGTGATCGCCGCGAGCAACCGCGACCTGCTCGACGAGGTCGCCCGGGAGAACTTCCGCGAGGACCTCTACTACCGGCTCAACGTCGTGCCGATCCACCTCCCGCCGCTGCGGGCTCGGCGCGGCGACATCCCGGCGCTCATCAGCCACTTCCTCGAGATCTACAACGAGCGGAACGACCGCTACGTGGTGCACATCCAGCAGGAGGCGCTCGACACTCTCGTCCGCTACCACTGGCCCGGCAACG
>JBIIUP010000334.1:0-2531 GCA_044339885.1 Pirellulales bacterium
AAGCGGATCGACCGCATGATCGCCGCGTGCGCGAAGGCGGGCGTCACGCTCGGGGCGATCTTCCCGCAGCGGTTCAATCCCGTCATCCGCGCCGTCCGCGACGCCGCGGCCGAGGGGCGGTTCGGCCCTCTGGCCGTGGTCGCCAGCCACGTGCCCTGGTGGCGGGATGACGCCTACTACGGCCCGGGCCGCTGGCAGGGCACGAAGGCCCTCGACGGCGGCGGGGCCCTCATGAACCAGTCGATCCACGGCGTCGACGCCATGCAGTGGATCGCCGGCGCGACGATGCCCGGCCTCGAGGCCGGCGCGAATCCGGTGGAGAGCGTCGTCGCGCTGACGGCCGTGCGGGCCCACGACACCGAGCGGCTGGAGGTGGAGGACACCTGCGTCGCCGTGCTCCGCTTCAAGGACGGCGGCCTCGGCCAAATTCTCGCCGCCACCAGCCTGTTCCCGGGCAGCCTGCGGCGGCTGCTCGTCGGCGGCCGCGACGGCACGGCGGAGATCCTCGAGGAGCAGCTGGTCTCGTGGCGGTTCCGGGCCGAGGCGGCCGACGACGCGTCGATCCGCGACCGGCTCGGCGGCACGAGCACGACCTCCGGCGGCGCCGCCGACCCGATGGCGATCAATTACTCGGGCCACACCCGCAACTTCGAGGACTTCCTGGCGGCGGTCCGCGAAGGCCGCCGCCCGCCCCTCGACGGCCTCGAGGGCCGCAAGGCGGTCGCCATCGTGGAGGCCTGCTACAAGTCGGCCCGCACGGGACGTCCCGCCCGGGTCGAGGACCCGCGCTGAAACCCCACCCGCCCCACCAGGACCACGCCCCATGAACGCGCCGCTGAAGTACGCCATCTGCAACGAGACCTTCGTCGACTGGCCGCTGGCGCGGGCCTGCGACACGGCCGCCGCGTGCGGCTACACCGGCATCGAGATCGCCCCCTTCACGCTGGCGGCCCTCGCCACCGACGTCTCGCAGCTGGAGCGCGGCGAGATGCGGCGGACGATCGCCCGCGCCGGGCTCGACTGCGTGGGCCTCCACTGGCTGCTGGCCAAGACGGAGGGCTTCCACGTCGCCCACCCCGATCCCGGCGTCCGGCGGCAGACGGTCGACTACCTCGGCGAACTGGCCCGCCTCTGCCACGACCTCGGCGGCAAGGTGCTCGTCTTCGGCTCGCCGAAGCAGCGCAGTCTGCTTCCCGGCGTCACCCCGGCGCAGGCCCTCGACCACCTCCACGAGGTCTTCTCGCGGCTGGTGCCGGTGCTGGAGACGACCGACACGGTGCTGGCGCTGGAGCCGCTCACGCCGGCCGAGACCGACGTGCTGACCACGGCCGCCGAGGCCCGCGGGCTCATCGACCGGATCGGTTCGCCGCACGTGCGGCTCCACCTCGACGTGAAGGCGATGTCGAGCGAGGCCGAGCCGATCCCGGCGATCCTGCACGCCAGCGCCCCCTACCTCGAGCACTTCCACGCCAACGACGTCAATCTCCGCGGTCCCGGCTCGGGTTCGGTGGACTTCGCACCGATCTTCGCCGCGCTCGACGAGATCGCCTACCGCGGCTGGGTGAGCGTCGAGGTCTTCGACTATTCGCCCGGCGGGGAGAACATCGCCCGCGAGAGCATCGAGTACATGCGGCGGATCGAGGCCGGGCTCGCCTGAGCCCCGCCGTCCGCAGCGACAGGAGGAACGCACCACCCATGGCCCGTCAACCGTCCCCCAGCCCGTCCACCGCGGTCGATGGCCGCCCGTGGTATCGCGACCTCACCCCGTACCACTGGCTGGTGTTCGTCGTCGCCTCGCTGGCGTGGCTCTTCGACTGCCTCGACCAGCAGCTCTTCATCCTCGCCCGCAACAGCGCCATGCAGTCGCTCCTGCCGGAGGGTCTCGATACGAAGCTCTACGCCGGCTACGCCACGAGCATCTTCGTCGCGGGCTGGGCGCTCGGGGGCCTGATCTTCGGCTCGCTCGGCGACCGCTTCGGTCGGGCGAAGATGCTCACGCTCACCGTGCTCATCTACTCCGTCTGCACCGGCCTGTCGGCCTTCTCGAAGGGCTGGGTGGACTTCGCCGTCTACCGGTTCCTCACCGGCCTGGGCGTGGGGGGCGTCTTCGGCCTGGCGGTGGCCCTCGTGGCCGACACGCTGCCGGACCGCTCGCGGACCGGGGCCCTCGGGCTCCTCCAGGCGCTGTCGGCCCTCGGCAACATCACCGCCGGCCTGATCAGCATGTACGTCGGCAGCCTCGAGGCGCGCGGCGTGCTCGCCAAGGGGACGGGCTGGAAGACCATGTTCCTGGTGGGGGCGATTCCGGCGTTCCTCTGCGTCTTCATCCAGATGCGGCTCAAGGAGCCCGAGAAGTGGGTGCAGGCTCGGGCGGCGGGCAAGGCGGCGGGGGTGAAGTTCGGTTCCTACGCCGCCCTCCTCGGCGACGCCCGCTGGCAGAAGTCGGCGCTCCTCGGCATGCTGCTCTGCGTGTCGGGCGTGATCGGCCTGTGGGGCATCGGGTTCTTCAGCCCCGAACTCGTCGGCGACGT
>JBIIUP010000111.1:0-9918 GCA_044339885.1 Pirellulales bacterium
ATGACTTCCGCTTGCTCCGTTTTTCCTCGTGGCATTTCCTGCCCTCCCTTGTTTTCGGACACCCAGGATTCTCGCTCCCGAAGTGGCCTCGTTTAAGGGAGGCAGGTCAGGGCTATCCTGCTCCGTACGGCACGGAGGGATCGAGCCAGCCGTACTCGTTTCATCCCGGCGTGATCCAGGTGCTCATTGGTGACGGTGCGGTGCGGACCATCGACGAGAACGCGGCGATCGAGGTGTTCTCCGCGCTCATCACCCGCAACGGTGGCTCGCAGGAGGCGAAGGTGACCGTGGGTTCGCTGTGATCCCCGGTTCCCGCGACGGACGCTCTCGCGGCCGCGCCACCCAGCCGGGGGGCGCGGCCGCCTGCGTGCGCAGAGGTGCGGCGGCGGGGATCTGAGGGGACGGCGCCGCCCGTCGGGGCCCGCACGCAGCCCGACCAGGGCGATTCGGGGGACGGGGCGTTCTGCGCAACCCCGAAGGGTCGTGGCGATTATGCCGATACCAGGGGTGGTGTCTGTCCGGTCCTGCCCGACGCCCGGGAGGTCGGGCCGCCATCGTCAGCCTCGCTCGACGAGCGGGGCAGGATCGCCATCCCCAGCTGTCGGTTTCCGTGGTCACTCTCCTTCCACCGCGCGGCGCCCGGTTGCTGGCCATCTCGGCCGTGTGCCTGGCCGTCTGGTTCCACGCCGTTGCGGGGCGGGGCGCTCTCACGGACGGCCCGCCTGGCGCGGCGACCGGCGCCTCCGCCCAGGCCACCTCCGGCGAACTCGATTTCCCCGCCGCGGCTGCGGCCGAAGCTTACGTTGATGCCACCGACGAGCCGGAGTCTGCAGCGGTGGTCGAGAGCACGCCCCCGGCGGAGCCGCCCGAAGTCCCGCCGGCGATCGCCGCGGAACTGGCGCGGATGCAGGACGAGATCGACGAACTCCGCGCGGCGACGAAGGCCGCGCCGAAGGGGGGCCGGGAAGCTGCCGCGGGCAAGACCGCAGCGTCGAAATCGGACGACGGGAGGCCCACGGTCCGGTTCGGCGGCCAGGTGCAGGGAGACCAGGTCATGTTCAGCCAGGATCCCGTCAGCGACCTCACGGTCGGCGACCTGCAGAACGGCGCGCAGTTCCGCCGGCTGCGGATCGGGGCCCGGGGCAAGGCCTGGCGGCAGCTGCAGTACTCACTCGGCGTCGACTTCGCCCTCGCCAATCAGCCCAGCTACCTCGACAACTACGTCGAGTTCAACGACCTCCCCTGGGTCGGCAACGTGCGCGTGGGCCACTACTTCGAGCCGTTCAGCCTCGAGCGGGTGACGCAGAACTTCAACAACACCTTCATGGAGCGGTCGAGCGTCGACACCTTCGCGCCGGCCCGCAACATGGGGGTGATGACCTTCGGCAACGCGGAGAACGAGCGGGCGACCTGGCAGATCGGCACCTTCCGCACCAACAGCGACAACACCGGCAACGACTCCTTCGACAGCGGCCAGGCGCTGACGATGCGCGGCACGTGGCTGCCGTTCTGGGACGAGGCGAGCGACGGCCGGCGCTACCTGCACCTCGGCGCGGCCTACAGCTTTCGCGACGCCGACCGGGACCGGGTCCGCTTCCGCAACACGCCGGAGATCCGCAAGGCCCAGCCGATCAACAGCCCGTCGGCCAATCCCGACACGCCCCCCTTCGCGCCGATCTTCATCGACACGGGATTCATTTCAGCGTCGAACTTCCAGCTCTTCGATCCGGAATTCGCGCTGATCCTCGGCCCGCTGTCGCTGCAGTCGGAATACGCCTTCGCGTTCGTCGACCAGGTCGGCGGTCCGGGCCTGTTCTTCAACAGCTACATGGCGCAGGTGAGCTGGTTTCTCACGGGCGAGCACCGCCCCTACGATCGCGAGAAGGGGATCCACAAGCGGCTGGAGGTCAACGACGAGTTCTTCCGGCTGGGCGGGCCGGGCGGTGTCCGCCGCGGCCTCGGGGCCTGGGAGCTCGCCGCCCGCTACTCGACGATCAACCTCAATGACGCCAACATCCAGGGAAACGAGCTGACCGACTTCACGTTCGGCCTCAACTGGTACCTGAACCCCTACACGAGGATGAAGTTCAACTACATCCGGGCGTTCCTCGAGGACCGCAGGTTCGGCCCGAGCAAGACCGACGCCTTCGGGCTGCGGTTCGACTACGACTTCTGACGGGGCCGCGTGACGGTCGCCGAAGCCGGTCCCACCGATCGGGCGGCCGCGGCTGCCGGCCCGCGCCGCGGCGGTGCGGACCGCCGGCGATGCCCGAGTCAGCGGTTGAAGAGGAAGTGGCAGATGTCGCCGTCGCGCATCACGTAGTCCTTCCCCTCGACCCGCAGCTTCCCGTGGCCGCGGATGTCCTTCTCCGACTTGTATTCCTCCAGGTCCTCGAGCGAATAGATCTCGGCCCGGATGAAGCCCTTCTCGAAATCGGTGTGGATGACGCCGGCCGCCTGCGGGGCCGTCGCCCCGACGGGGATCGTCCAGGCGCGGACCTCCTTCTCCCCCGCCGTGAAGTAGCTCTGCAGGCCGAGCGTCCGGTAGGCGGCGCGGGCGAGCACCGCCAAGGCCGGCTCCGCCAGCCCCGCGCCGGCGAGCATCTCGGCGCGGTCGGCGTCGTCGAGTTCGGCGATCTCGGCCTCGAGCTTGGCGCAGACCGGCACCACCTCGGCTCCGGCCTTTGCGGCCGCGGCCCGCACCTGCTCCACGAGGGGGCCCGTGCCGGCGAGGTCGGACTCGTCGACGTTGGCCACGTAGAGGATCGGCTTCGCCGTGAGCAGGCCGAACTCCTGCACGGCCCTCCGCTCCGCCTCGTCGAGGACGAGCGTCCGCAGCGGCTTCTGCTCGCCGAGGTGGGCCAGGCACTTCCGCATCACCTCGACCTTGATCTTCGCCTCCTTGTCGGCCCCCTTCGCGGCCCGCTCGGCCTTGGGGAGGAGGTTCTCGAGGTGCTGGATGTCGGCCAGCATGAGCTCGATCTCGATCGTCTCCATGTCGGAGACGGGGTCGACCTTGCCGGCGACGTGGATCACGTCGGGATCCTCGAAGCAGCGGACCACCTGGAGGATCGCGTCGACCTCGCGGATGTGGGAGAGGAACTTGTTGCCCAGGCCCTGGCCCTCGCTGGCCCCCTTCACGATGCCGGCGATGTCGACGAGCTTGAGCGCCGCGGGGATCACCTTCTGCGGCGGGATGAGCCTGGTGATCCGCGCGAGCCGGGCGTCGGGAACGCTCACCATGCCCTCGTTGGGCTCGATGGTGCAGAAGGGGTAGTTCGCGCTCTGGGCGGCCTTCGACATGGTGAGGGCGTTGAAGAGCGTGCTCTTGCCGACGTTCGGCAGTCCGACGATGCCTGCTTCCAAGGTGGTGGGCTCCGCGATTTTCTTCGGGTGATGGCCCATAATGATGCCCGATATGGCACGTCCCTCACAGGCCCTCGACGCCGACTTCTTCGCCCGCCCCGCCGATCGCGTGGCGCGGGACCTGCTCGGAGCGGCGCTCGTGACCCGTGGCCCGGATGGCCGGACCCGACGGCACGTCGTCTTCGAGACCGAGGCCTACCTCGGCGCCCACGACCTCGCCTGCCACGGGGCCCGGGGCATGACGCCGCGGAACGCCGTCATGTTCGGCCCGGCCGGCCACTGGTACGTCTACCTCTGCTACGGCCTGCACTGGATGCTCAACGTCGTCACCGGCGCCGAGGGCGTGCCGGCGGCCGTCCTCATCCGCGGCGCGGGAGAGCACGCGGGGCCCGGGCGGCTGACGCGGGCGCTCGGCCTCGACCGGTCGTACGACGGCCGGCCGGCCGGGCCCCGGAGCGGCCTGTGGCTCGAGCCGGCCCCGGGGCCGGTTCCACCGCGGCTCGTCACGCGGACGCCGCGGATCGGCGTCGGCTACGCCGGCGCCTGGGCGGAAAAGCCGCTGCGGTTCGTCGTCGATCCGGCGCGGCTCACTACAATGAAGGCGACGCGGAGAGCACGATCATGACTCACACGACCACGTCCGGGCGGCTCGTCCGATTCCTTCTCGCGGGAGCGATCACCATGCTGGCCGGCGGCTCGTCGACCCGGGGGGCGGAGGAGGCGAAGCCCGCGATCGCGACGTTCGCGGGGGGCTGCTTCTGGTGCACCGAGGCCGTCTACGCCGAGCTCAAGGGCGTGACGCGAGTGACCAGCGGCTACATCGGCGGCCAGGTGCCGAAACCGACCTACGAGCAGGTCTGCTCGGGCCGCACGGGCCATGCCGAGGCCATCGAGATCGAGTTCGACCCGCAGGTCGTGCCGTTCGAGAAGCTCCTCGAGGTGTTCTTTGCCACGCACGACCCGACCACGCCAAACCGGCAGGGGGCCGACGTGGGCACGCAGTACCGCTCGGGCATCTTCTACCACGACGCCGAGCAGAAGAGGATCGCCGAGGAGGTGATCGCGAGGCTCGACGCGGCCCGCGTCTTTCCCGGCAGAATCGTCACCGAGGTGACCCCGGCCAGCGAGTTCCATCCGGCCGAGGACTACCACCAGGACTACTTCGCCAACAACCCGTTTCAGCCTTACTGCCAGGCCGTGGCGGCGCCGAAGGTGGCGAAGGTCCGCAAGGTGTTCAAGGAGCTCGTGAAGTGATCGACGACCTCCGTGCCGCGGTCGACCATGCGGTCGCCGGCCGCTGGGAAGCCGCCCACGATCTCGTCCAGCGGCACCAGTGCGACGCGCTGGCGGCCTGGATCCACGCCGTGCTCCACAAGATCGAGGGCGACGACGGCAACGCCCGCTACTGGTACCGCTGCGCCGGCAGGCTCGCGCACGTCGGCGACGAACCGCAGGCCGAGCTCGAGGCCATCCGGGCCGCGGTCGAGGTCGCCGGCTGATCCAGGCCCGCGATCGGCGTGATTTCCCGGTGGGCCGGGATTGCCCGCGCCCTCGCGCCCGGACGTCCGCTGGGTCGACCGATCCGCCCGCGACGGATCGGTGCCCGCCGCCCTGCGCTCACCCGAAGCCGGCGGCGCTTCGCCGGCATCAGCCGTCGGCGTAGCGGACGATCAGCTCGCCGGCCTCGACGGGCGTGCCGGGGGAGACGAGCACCTCGGCCACCTTGCCGTCCCGCTCGGCGTGGACCGTGGTCTCCATCTTCATCGCCTCCATCGAGAGCAGCTTCTGGCCCTTCGTGACCAGGTCTCCCGGCCGGACGGCCACCGTGACGATCAGGCCGGGCATCGGCGCGCCGACCTCGCGGGCGTCGCCCGCCACCGCCTTCGGCCGCCGCTGGATCTTGCCCTCGAGGCTCTTGTCGACGACCGAGACGCTCCGCGGCTGGCCGTTGAGCTCGAAGAACACCGTCCGCGTGCCGTCGGCATGGGGCTCGCCCACGGTGAGCAGCCGGATGAGGAGCGTCTTGCCCGGCTCGATGTGGATCGCGAGTTCCTCGCCCGGCTTCGGGCCCTCGAGGAAGGCCGGCGTCGGGAGCACGCTGACGTCGCCGTACTTCAGCGCGTGCTGGGCGTAGTCCTGGAACACCCGCGGATACAACAGCCAGGAGAGCACCTCACGCCCCGAGGGCGCGCGGCCCACGAGCTCGGAGGCCTTCCGCTCGGCCGCCGCGAAATCGGCCGGCGGCAGCGTCTCGCCGGGACGGCCCTGCATCATCTGGCCGTCGCGGACGACCTTCTTGACCACGTCCGCCGGAAAGCCGCCCGGCGGCTGCCCCATGCGGCCGGCCAGCAGGTCGACCACCGACTCCGGGAACGCCAGCTCGCGGGCGTCCGACACGATGTCTGCGGCCTGCAGGCCGTTGGTGACCAGGAGGAGCGCCAGGTCGCCGACGGCCTTGCTCGTGGGGGTGACCTTCACGATGTCGCCGACGAGTTGGTTGACGTCGGCATACGCCCGGCAGACCTCCTCCCAGCGGTCGCCGAGCCCCAGCGCCTTGGCCTGCTCGAGCAGGTTCGTGAACTGGCCGCCGGGCATCTCGTGGAGGTAGAGGTCCGGGTCGGGCGACTTCATGCCGCACTCGAACGCGGTGTAGTGTTCGCGGACCGCCCCCCAGTAGTGGGCGATGTGCCGCAACGCCTCCGGGTCGAGCCCCGTGTCGAGCGGCGTGTGGCGGACGGCGTCGACGATGGCGTTGAGGTTCGGCTGGCTCGTGAGCCCGGCCAGCGGGGCGAACGCGGCGTCGACGACGCTGGCTCCGTTCCGCGCCGCCTCCAGCACGCTGGCCGCCGCGACCGACGAGGTGTCGTGGGTATGGAAGTGGATCGGGATGCCCACCGCGTCGTGGATCGCCTTGACGAGCTTCCCGGCCGCGAAGGGCTTGCAGAGGCCGGCCATGTCCTTGATGGCCAGGACGTGGGCGCCGAGCTTCTCGAGCTCCCGGGCCAGCTGGACGTAGTAGTCGAGGGAATACTTCGTCCGCCGCGGGTCGAGGACGTCGCCGGTGTAGCAGATCGCCGCCTCGCAAATCGCGCCGCTCTCGACGACGGCGTCGATCGCGACCTTCATGTTCGGCACCCAGTTGAGCGGGTCGAACACGCGGAACACGTCGATGCCGGCGGCGGCCGACTCCCGGACGAAGCCCTGCACGACGTTGTCCGGGTAGTTCGTGTAGCCGACGGCGTTGCTGGCCCGCAGCAGCATCTGGAAGAGGACGTTGGGGATCCGCTCCCGCAGCTGCACCAGTCGGTCCCAGGGGCACTCCTTGAGGAACCGCATCGACGTGTCGAACGTGGCGCCCCCCCACATCTCCAGCGAGAACAGGCCGGACGCGAGCCGCGCGTAGGCGTCGGCCACGGCGAGCATGTCGTAGCTCCGCATCCGCGTGGCCAGGAGCGACTGGTGCGCGTCCCGCATCGTGGTGTCGGTGACGAACAGCCGCGTCTGGGACCGCAGCCAGGAGGCGAACTTCGCGGGGCCGAGCTCCTGCAGCCGGGTCCGCGTGCCGGCGGGGGGCGGGGCGAACGCGTCGAAGTCCGGCAGCGGCGCAGGGGCCCGCCGCGAGGCGGCCGGGCGGCCCTTCACCAGCGGGTTGCCGTTGACGATCACGTCGGCCAGGTATTCCAGCACCTTCGTCGCCCGGTCGCGGCGGATCGGGAAGTCGAAGAGGGCGGGCGTCTCGTCGATGAACCGGGTGGTGCACTTCCCGGCGAGGAACTCGGGATGCGTGACGAGGTTGATGAGGAACGGGATGTTCGTCTTCACGCCCCGGACGCGGAACTCCTGGAGGCACCGCTCCACGTGGCCGGCCGCCTCCCCGAGCGTGAGGCCGCGGGCCGTCACCTTCACCAGGAGCGAATCGAAGTAGGGGGTGACCACCGCCCCGGAGAACGCCGAGCCGGCGTCGAGGCGGATGCCCATGCCGCTGGCCGAGCGGTAGGCCGTGATCCGTCCGTAGTCGGGGAGGAAGCGGTTCTCCGGGTCTTCGGTCGTGACGCGGCACTGCACGGCCGTGCCCATCGAGCGGATCCCCGCCTGGTCGCCGAGGCCGATCTGCGGATCGGAGAGCTTCCAGCCCTGGGCCACCAGCAGCTGGCGGCGGACGATGTCGACCCCCGTGATCTCCTCGGTGACCGTGTGCTCGACCTGGATCCGCGGGTTGACCTCGATGAAGAAGAACTTGCCGGTGTCGGCGTCGAGGAGGAACTCGACCGTGCCGGCGTTCTCGTAGCGGGCGTTGCGGCCGATCGCCAGCGCCGCCTCGCATATCGCGTCGCGGGTCTGCGGATCGAGGTTCGGGGCCGGAGCGACCTCCACGACCTTCTGGTGCCTCCGCTGCACCGAGCAGTCGCGCTCGAAGAGGTGGACGAGGCCGCCGTGCATGTCGCCGAGCAGCTGCACCTCGATGTGGCGGGCCTTCTGGATGAACTTCTCGACGAACACCGCCGCCGACCCGAACGCCGTCTTGCTCTCCCGCTGGGCGCTCTCCAGGGCCACCGCCAGCTCGTCCTCGCCGCGGACCACCCGCATGCCGCGGCCGCCGCCGCCGTGGGCCGCCTTGAGGATCACCGGCCAGCCGAGCTCCCGCGCGATCGCCAGGGCGTCGGCCAGGCTGGCCACGGGCTTCGAGCTGCCGGCGAGGATCGGCACGCCGGCCCGCTTCGCCAGCTCGCGGGCAGCCGTCTTGTCGCCGAGCGTGCGGAGCAGCTCGACCCGCGGGCCGACGAACGTGATCCCGGCCCGCCCGCAGGCGGCGGCGAACTCGGGGTTCTCGGAGAGGAAGCCGTAGCCGGGGTGGATGCCGTCGACGCCGCGGGCCTTGGCCAGGGCGACGATGCCGTCGATGTCGAGGTAGGACCGCAGCGGCTCGCCGGGCCGCCCCACCTCGTAGGCCTCGTCGGCCTTGAAGCGGTGGAGCGCGAAGCGGTCCTCGTGGGCGTAGATCGCCACGGTGCGGATGCCCAGCTCGTGGGCGGACCGGAACACCCGGATCGCGATCTCGCTGCGATTGGCGACGAGGAGTTTGGTGATCGGCCGCATGCGTGGAGTCGTGTCCCGTGGGGGCTGGAGGACCGCCGAGCGAGCCACAATCGTACCGCCCCGGCCGCGGGCGGATAGGTCGCAGGGGAGGGCGGCGGCTAGCGGCCCGGCGCCGCGCCGCGCTCGTCGGCGTAGCTGAGGCGCAGGTAGTCGGGGACGAGGGCGGCCGGGTCGTCGGCAACCCCGGCCGCGGCGAGCGCGAGGCCCGCCGCACCGGCCTCTGTGGCCGAGGGGAACCGGGCCTCCGGGGCCGCGATCACGAGGTCGCCCCGGCGGGTCAGCGCGTCGAGGCAGCCCGCGACGGCCGGCCCGGAGACGATCCCGCCGACCGGCAGCCCGGCGACCCAGGCGCCGCGGTCGAGGATCGCCGTCGGGCCGATCGTCCACCCCGTCGCCGCCCCGGCCGCCGGCGTGGCCGTCGCGGCGAAGACCTCGCCCCGGCCGGCGTCGAAGGCGATCGCGATCGGCCCGCCGCCGCAGGTCCGCGCCGTCGTCCGCGCGACGACGTCGAAGGCCGACACGCCGACGAGCCGTGCCCCCGTCGCCCAGGCCAGCGCCTTCGCCGTGGCCAGGCCGACCCGCAGTCCCGTGAACGACCCCGGGCCGCGGACGACGGCCACGAGTCCGGCGTCACGCGGCGCCCAGCCGAGGCGGTGGGAGACGTCGACCAGCGCGGCGGCCAGGAGTCGCGCGTGGTCGGTCGGCGTCTGGAGCCTGCGCTCGGCCGAGCGGCCCTCGTCGAGCGCGGCCACGGAGCCGGCCGCGAGGCTCGTGTCGATCGCCAGCGTCCTCATTCGTGGAGATTCCCCGGTGCCGCACGCGGGCTTTCTTGACCCTGCCGGAGGCGGGCCGTAGTCTCGAATGCAACGTCGTCGGCACTGCCGCGGACGACGGGAGAACGCCCGCCGGGGGTCGAGGATCGAGTGAAGCGGGCCATCATCAGCGACATCCACGGCAACATCGAAGCCCTCCAAGCGGTGCTCGAGGATATCGACCGGGAGCGGGTCGACGCCATCGTCTGCCTCGGCGACGTCGTCGGCTACGGCCCCAACCCCTGCGAGTGCGTCAGGCTGGTGCAGGAGCGTTGCAGCGTCGTGCTTCTGGGCAACCATGACCAGGGGGCGCTCTTCGACCCGGACGGTTTCAACGTCGGCGCCGAGCGGGCGATCCGCTGGACCCGCACGCAGCTGGAGCTGCACGACCGGCTGCCCCGGAACGCCGCCGACCGGCTCACGGACTTCATCGGCGAGCTGCCGCGGACGCACACCGAGGGCGACCTGATGTTCGTGCACGGCTCGGCCCGCCGCCCGCTCGACGAGTACGTCTTCCCGGAGGACGCGCTGAATCCGCTGAAGATGGAGCACATCTTCGAGCTCGTGGGCCGCTACTGCTTCCAGGGCCACACCCACATCCCCGGCGTCTTCGACACGAGCCCCGACTTCCGCTCGCCGGAGG
>JBIIUP010000120.1:0-9540 GCA_044339885.1 Pirellulales bacterium
CGACACGGCCGACAGCACGTCGCCCAGCTGCAGGCCGCCGGGCAGCGCGCCGCGGATGTTCGCCGACTGCTCGGAGAACAGGCGGGACACGCCGGCGGCGTCGGGCCGGCCGGTGAACTGCTTGGCCACCATGCCCAGCACGATCGGCGCGAGGTAGGTGAGGAGCGACTTCATGATCCCGGGCTGCATGCCGGCGAACGAGGCGACCGCGTTGACGAGGGTCGTCAGCGTGTTGCCGCCGCCGAGGAGCGAGCCGAGCAGGCTGCCGCCGAGGCTGCCGAGGCCGGAGGCCTGGCCACCGCCGAGCGCGCCGGCGAGGTTGCCGAGCATGCCGAGGTCGAGTCCGCCCATCGCCTTCGCCAGCTGGTCGGCGCCGCTGTTGGTCGAGGCCATCTTCGCGAACACGTTGAGCAGGGCCGGCACGGCCGCACCCGAGGCCTTGCGCGTCTGCGATTCATCGGCGCCGATGAGGCCGCCGAGCTTCCCCAGCACGTCGCCGGTCAGCTGGCTCGAAATCAGATCCGCAATGTTCATCACTCGTCTCCAGAAGAAAAAACAGGAACGGTCGGTCGTGTGTCCCGTCTTCCCTGACGAGCGCATGGTCCGGAGGGGCTTCCCGAGGGAAAAGCCCCGCCGCACTTCCATGGCACGGTTGTAGTGGGGGGGGAAGCCTGCCGCAAGGAATCGACACGGCTGCGGGGCGGGGCACCCGCCGCCCTACCCGCCATTGGGCAGGGCCCGGGGCGGGCCGGCCACCGGGGAGTCACCAGTAGACGTACCGCAGGAACCGCTCGCGGTCGGCGGCCGGCAGGTCGGCGAGCCGGGGGACCACCCAGCGGTTCTCGTCGGTATCGACGAGCAGTTTGCCCTCGGTGCCGAAGTCGACCGCCTGCCCCTGCGTCCAGCGGATCGTGAAGGCGGCCCGGCCGGCGTCGGTCTCGACGTCGAAGTCGAGGTAGCCATGGGCGAGCCTGGCGTCGTGCACCCGCTCGATCCGCCGCACCAGCGTGCGCCGCCGCAGGGCCCGCCTCACGACGGCCCGGTCGGCCTCGTCCCACTCGGCGAGCGAGCGGATCATGCCGATCTCGACCTCGTCGCCCTCGCCGTCCCAGCCCCGGACCGAGAGCCAGGCCTCGGGGTGCGTCGCCGGGAAGGTCTGCACGACGAAGATCCCGGCGTGCCCTCCGGGGCCATCCCCGCGGGGCACGACGTCGATGCGGTCCTGGGGACCGACCGTAAACCGGTGGGCGGCGGGGTCGAGCCACGAGATGCCGACGCTGCCGGCCGTGGCGGGCTCCGGGCCGGGCTCCAAGCCGGGCACGGGATCGGCGCCGGGGCCGGCGGCCGCCGCCGCGGGGGTCGCCTCGGCCAGCAGCGTGTCGACCGTGGGCTGCCGGGAGACCTGCGTTTGGATCCGCACCAGCCGGGCGTAGAGGCCGTCGGCGGCCAGCAGATCGGCGTGCGTGCCCTGCTCGACGAGTCGGCCGCGGTCGAAAGCCAGAATTCGGTCGGCGTTCCGCAACGTCGAGAGCCGGTGGGCGATGGCGATCGTCGTGCGGCCGCGGACGAGCACCGCGAGGGCCTCCTGGATCGCCTTCTCGGCCTCGGCGTCGATGTTGCTCGTCGCCTCGTCGAGCACGAGGATCCGCGGGTCGTAGAGGAGCGTGCGGGCGATCGAGAGCCGCTGCTTCTCACCGCCGGAGAGCCCGGCCCCGTGCTCGCCCAGGAGCGTCTCGTAGCCCAGCGGCTGGCGGCAGAGGAAGTCGTGGGCGCCGGCCGCCTTCGCGGCGGCGAGCCCCTGCTCGATCGTGGCGTCGGGCCGGCCGTAGGAGAGGTTCCGCCAGATCGTGCCGCGGAACAGGAAGGAGTCCTGGAACACGACGCCGAGCCGGTCCCGCAGGTCGCGGGTGGAGAGATCGCGGATGTCGTGGCCGTCGATCGTGATGCTCCCCTCCTGCACGTCGTGAAACCGGGCGAGGAGGCTCACGAGCGTGGTCTTGCCCGAGCCTGAACGGCCGACGATCCCCACCATCTCGCCGGCGGCGACGTCGAAGGAGACGCCGTTGAGCACCGGCTGGTTGGGGTCGTAGCCGAAGGTCACGTCGCGGAAGCGGATCTCGCCCCGCGGCTCGGTCCAGGCTTCGGGCTCCTGCGGATCGTGGACGAGGGCCGGCGTGTCGAGCAACTCGAGCACCCGCTTGCTGCCGGAGAGGAAGCTCGTCAGCCAGGTCGTGAAGTTCGAGAGGGCGCCCAGCGGCGCGTAGAACATCGCCAGGTAGGCGAGGAAGGCGATCAGCTGGCCGAGCGTCATCGTGCCCCCGATCACGTCCCGGCCGCCGACGTACCAGACGATGAGGCCGCCGAGGCTGAACACGATCTGCATCGACGCGGCGTAGGTCGTGTTGGTGTGCTCGACCCACTGCCGCCAGTGCCGGAGGTGGTCGCTGGCGGCGCGGAACCGCTCGGCCTCGCGTTCCTCCTGGGCGAAGGCCTTCACCACGCGGATGCCGGAGAGCATCCCCGAGAGCCGCGTCATCTGCTTGCTGGAGGCGTCCCAGAGCCGGTAGTGCCGCGGGTAGACGTGTCGCCAGAAGATCCACGAGCCGAGGATCACCAGCGGCACCGGGATGAGCGTGAACAGGGCCAGCTTCGGGTTGATCCAGACGAGCATCGCCCCGACGCCGATCAGCTGCACGATCTGGAGGAGAAACCCGCCGGTGAACTGGTGGACGAGGCCGTGGAGCACCTCGCTGTCGTGGGCCACGCGGCTGATCATCGACCCCACCTGGTGGCGGTCGTAGTAGGCGACCGAAAGGCCCTGGAGCTTTCGCACCATCTCCTCGCGGAGCGTGGCGGTGATGCCGGTGCCGATCGCCGTCGCCAGCCGCCCCTTGATCACGCCCACGGCCGAGAGGAGCACGCGGGAGAAGGCCAGGGCCAGCACGACGACCAGCAGGGCGGTGCGGAAGTCGGGCAGCCCCGCGGCCCCGGCGCCGCCGCGGACGGAAAGGATCTCGTCGACCATGTACTGCTGGAGCTTCGGGGGCACCAGCTCCGCCACGACGCCGACGAAGGTCAGGCCGACGAGCAGGGCGGCGCTCCGCGTGTAGGGGGCGAGCAGCTCGCTGACCCGGCGGAGAATCTGCCCCTTCTGCAGGCACCGCGGGCAGGAGTCCTCGGGGTTGGCCAGCCGCAGCCGGCACGACGGGCAGCGGAGGGGATCGAGCGGGCCGTCGATCTCGATGGCCGGCGCGGCCTCGCCGGCGGCGACCGCCTCCCGCCACCGCTCGAGCGCCCGGCCCACGCGGTGGAACCGACCGGCCAGGGAGCTGGAGTAGCGGACGACGTCCACCCAGCCGCCGGCGGTCTTCACCTGGAGCGTTCCGCCGCCGACGCCGGCGAGCGTCCGCACCTGCTCGACCTCCGGCCAGGTCACGCTCCGCAACTCGGCCGCGGCGTCGCCGGCCACGATGCGTCCGGCGGAGACGGCGAGCCACTCCCTGGCGAAGCCGCCGTCGAGCGAGACGTCGGTGTCGACGGAGAGCAGCCGCGGGTCCGGGTCGCCCCCGGACGACGCGGGCCCCGTGACGGCGGGCTCGGCGACCGCGGGGCCGGAGCCGGATGGCGGATCGCCCCGACGGCGCGTATGCTCGGCGGCGTCCACGGAACCGGCGTGGATCACTGCGGTGCGGGGCCGGGTTGTTCCGGCCCCGATCTGGTCGACGGGTCTGGCATCTGGAAGCTTTCGCATGGTCTACGCTGATCGGGCCGCCAGGGTTCGCATCGGGGCGGTGCTCGTCGCCCTCGTCGTCGGCACCGGCCTCGCCGCCCCCGCCGGGGCGGCCGACGAGGCCGGCTTCGAGCCGCTCTTCGACGGGAAGAGTCTCGCAGGCTGGCAGGCGACCGAGAACCCCGCCAGTTGGCAGGTGGCCGACGGGGCGCTGGTCTGCCACGGGCCGCGGAGCCACCTGTTCTTCGTGGGGGCCGACCCGGCGAATCCGCCGGAGTTCACCGACTTCCACCTCAAGGCGGAGGTGATGACCCGCCCCGGGTCCAACTCTGGCGTCTTCATCCACACCCGCTTCCAGCCGGAAGGCTGGCCGGTCCACGGCTACGAGGTGCAGGTCAACACCACCCACCGGGATCCGGTGAAGACCGGGAGCATCTACAACGTCGTCAAGAACTTCACGCCCCCGGCCAAGGACGACGAGTGGTTCACGCTCGAGGTCGTGGTCCTGGGGAAGGCGGTGACCGTCTCGGTGGACGGCCGGGTGCTCTTCGAGTTCGTGGAACCGGCGGGCGTCACCGGCACGCGGCGGCTGTCCTCGGGCCTGATCGCCCTGCAGGCCCACGACCCCGAGAGCGTGGTCCGCTACCGCGACGTCCGCGTCAAGCGGTTGCCGGCCCCCTGACCGTCGTCCCGGCGGCCGGGCGTCCGACGGCCGGGATTTCCCGATTCCATTTTCGGCCCGGGAATGCCGATAATGCGGACGTTGACGGCCGCGCCGTCCGCGGGGATTGGCAGGGCTGGGAAGCCGCAGGAGACGGAAAGCATGGTGACGGGAAGCATGCCGGCGGGGATCCGCAACGACATCACGCAGTGCATCGGTCGGACTCCGCTGGTGCTGCTGCGGCGGGTGACCGAGGGCTGCGCGGCCACGGTCGCCGGCAAGATCGAGAACATGAATCCCCTCTGGAGCGTGAAGGACCGGATCGCCTGCGCGATGATCGACGCGGCGGAGCGGGAGGGCCGGATCGGCCCCGAGACGATCGTCATCGAGCCGACCAGCGGCAACACCGGCATCGGCCTGGCTTACGTCTGCGCGGCTCGGGGCTATAAGCTCCGCGTCACGATGCCCGAGAGCATGAGCCTCGAGCGGCGGCGGATGCTCAAGGCGCTGGGTGCCGAGCTGGTGCTCACGCCGGCGGCCGAGGGCATGCCCGGCGCGGTCCGCCATGCCGAGGAGATCAGCCGGTCCGGCAGCCAGTTCTTCATGCCCCAGCAGTTCAAGAACCCCGCCAATCCCGAGGTGCACCGGCGAACCACGGCCGAGGAGATCTGGCAGGACACCGAGGGGCGGGTCGACGTCGTCGTCTGCGGCGTGGGCACCGGCGGCACGATCACCGGTGTCGGCGAGACGCTCAAGCAGAAGAATCCCGCCGTGCAGGTGGTGGCCGTCGAGCCGGCCAACAGCCCGGTGATCTCGCAGAAGCTCGCCGGCCAGCCGATCAAGCCCGGGCGGCACACGATCCAGGGCATCGGGGCGGGCTTCATCCCCGACATCCTCAACCTCGACATCATCGACGAGGTCGTGAAGGTCGACGACGAGGACGCGATGGAGACGGCCCGGCAGATGGCCAAGCGGGAGGGGCTGATGTGCGGCATCAGCTGCGGCGCCGCCGCCTGGGGCGCCCTCCAGGTGGCCCGCCGGCCGGAGAACACCGGCAAGCTCGTGGTCGTGGTGCTGCCCGACCTCGGCGAGCGGTACCTCTCGACGCGGCTGTTCCCGGAGTAATCCGGATCAGGTTTGCTCCTGGCGCGTCCCTGCTCAACTCGCCCAACCGGCCAGGGGCTGCCCATGCCGTCTCGCTCGGACGTTCGCTGCGCCCATCCTGGGCTTCGCTCACTCGGGGGTGCCTGCGCTTCGGCATCCTGCCTGCGCTGGCCACCCACGCCGGCTCGACGGCATGGGCAGCCCCTGGCCTCGCGAGACGTCTGCGGATGACGCAGGAGACGAAGAAGGCTCCCGGCGGCCGGCCCAGGGCGGTCGGATCAGCCCGCGGGCGCGTCGCCGAGTTCGAGCTTCACCCGCCGCGGCATGCCCATCCGCGCGAACATGCCGACGGCGGCCTTGGGCAGCCCGAGGAACTCCAGCCGCTCGAACCAGCCTGCCGCCTCCGCCCCCAGTTTGCCCACGGCCGTGCCGCGCAGGTCGAGGTGTCGCAGGTTCTTCAGGCCCTTCAGCTGGAGCAGCCCCTCGTCGGTGAGCGTGCCGCCCGAGAGGTCGAGGCGGGCGAGGTCCTTCAGGGAGTCGGCCCTGAACCCGAGCAGGATCGCGAACGTGTCGTCGGCCGCCGGGCCGCGCACCGTGACCGACACGAGCTTGTCGGCGACGTGCCCGAAGTCCTCGCCGAACGACTTCCGGAGCCAGTCGGTCTCCTCCATCTCGACTTCGCCGCCCCGCTCGATGGCGGCCGTGACCACGTCCTGCTGCTCGGAGTAGGCGTCGACCTTGGCGGCCAGCCACTCGAGCTTGCTGCCCTTGAACTTCACGTAGTCATTGGCCTCCTCGAAGGCGGCCTGCAGGCGGATGAACGCGGCTGGGTCGCCGCCCCGGTCGGGATGCATGGTCATCGCCCGCGCCAGGTAGCACTGCTTGACGTCCTCCAGCGTCACCGGCGGCCGCAGGCCGAGGATCGCCAGGCACGCGGGCACTTCGGTTTCGCCGGCCGCGGACGGGGGGAGGGATGTCATGCTGGGGAACCTGGGGGAGTCGGGGGTTGGTCAGAGAGCCTAGCAGACGTCGCCGCCCGTCCGCCGCGGCGGCACGGGACGCGGCGGGAAAACCCGGCACCCGGTTCACCTTGATCGTCCCCGGGCCCTGGCTCATGATCGCCGGTCGCCAAGGAGGGCGAAGCATGATGAGTTTTTGGAAGTGGCGGGCCCATGCCCGCGAGGCGGGCGTCGCGTGCGCGATCGTGGCGGCGTGTGTCGCCTGGAAGCTGGCGAGCGACCGACCGGAGGCCGATGCCGGGCCGCCGGCCGCGGCGCCGGCCGCCCCTGCCCCCGTCGCCAAGCCCGTGGCGCTCGTCAACGGGTCGGAGATCGCCAGCGAGCGGCTCGCGGCGGAGTGCCTCTCCCGGCACGGCGGCTCGGCGCTCGAGACGCTCGTCAACCGCCGGATCATCGAGCAGGCCTGCCTCCGCGGCGGTCTGCAGATCACGGCCGCCGACGTCGACCGCGAGATCGACGCCATGTCGCGGCGGTTCAACGTGCCGCGGGACCAGTGGATCGAGCTCATCCGCAAGGAGCGCGGCGTGACGGAGCGGCAGTACGCCGAGGACATCGTCTGGCCGATGATCGCGCTGCGCAAGCTTGCCAGCGGGTCGATCGAACCCACCCCCGACGAGGTCCAGGAGGCGTTCGAGAAGCAGTTCGGCCCGGCCGTCAAGGCGCGGATCATCGTCTGCCGCAGCCGGGCGGATGCCGAGAGCGTGCGGACGCAGGCGGTCGCCGCCCCCGACGATTTCCCGGCGCTGGCGCGGCAGCACTCCGTCGACGTCGCCAGTGCCAGCTCGAACGGCTGGGTGCAGCCCATCCGCCTCCACTCCGGCGAGCCGCAATTCGACCGGGCGGCCTTCGCGTTGAAGCCCGGCGACATCTCCGCGGTGGTCCAGGTGGCCGATCAGTTCATCGTCATCAAGTGCGAGGGGCATCTGCCGGCCGCCGACGCGAAGCTCGAGGAGGTGCGGCCGCGGCTCGCCGAGGAGCTGCGGGAGCGGAAGAGCCGCCAGGCCTCGGCCGACGTCTTCCGGAAGCTCCAGGACGCCTCGAAGGTGGAAAACGTCCTCAACGATCCCGCCAAGGCGGCCGCCCAGCCCGGCGTCGCGGCCACCATCGACGGCCAGCCGATCCCGCTCGAACTCGTGCGGCAGACCTGCCTGGAGCGGCACGGTGCCGAGGTGCTCGAGATCCTCATCACGCGGGTGCTTCTGGAGCAGGAGCTGGCCCGCGGCAAGCACGTCGTGGCCCAGGCCGACATCGACGCCGAGATCGCCCGGGCGGCCGAGTCGATGGGCTTTCGCGGGGCGGACGGCCGGCCCGACACGAAGAGCTGGCTGGACCGCGTGACCCGCGAGGAGAAGGTGCCGCTGCGGCACTACCTCGAGGACGTCGTCTGGCCGACGGTGGCGCTCAAGAAGATCGTGGGGGGCGTGCCCGTGAGCCAGGAGGATCTCGACAAGGCGTTCGCGGCCACGTTCGGCCCACGGGCGCGGTGCCGGATCATCGTGCTCGACACGCAGCGGCGGGCCCAGGAGGTCTGGCAGCTGGCCCGGCAGAACCCGACGCCGGAAAACATCGGCGCGCTGGCAGAGCAGTACTCCGTCGACCCGACGACCAAGGCCCTCCGCGGCGAGGTGCCCCCCATTCGCCGGTGGGGCGGACAGCCCGCCCTGGAGCGCGAGGCCTTCGCGCTCCAGCCGGGCCAGCTCTCGGGCGTGGTGCAGGTGGCCGACCGGTTCATGGTGCTCTACTGCGAGGGCTTCACCGAGCCGGCGCAGGTTCAGCTGACCGAGGTCCGCGATGATCTGCACGCCGACATCTTCGAGAAGAAACAACGGATCGAGATGGCCCGCCGGTTCACCCAGCTCCGCGAGTCCGCCGCCATCGACAACTTCCTCGCCGGCACCAGCCAGGCCCCCGTGCGGCCCCGCAGCGGCCCGCCCGCCGAGGGCCTGCCCCCGTCGACGCTCACGAAGACCGAGGCCGAGGATCTCGCCCGTCCGCGGATGGGCAGCCGCAGTGCGGCCCCCGCAGCGGCGGATCGCCGCGGGGTCGTCCCGGCATCACTCGACGCGCCGGTGAGCCGCTGACGCTGGAGTGCATGCGGCTCACGTGGAGCGCCGGCTCGGGGGCGGCAAAAGTCGCTGCTGCGCGGTCCTGCGGATTGTCGCTGTGGGCCGAAGCGGCCCAAGGCTCCTCGAGCGTTCGCCGACCCCCTTCGCCTCGTCATCTGGTTTGCGAAGTCGTCGCTTCACGGGGCCCGGGATCGCTTACACGGCTCCCGTCTGATCCTCGCGCGCATGAGAGCCCAAACCATGGATTGCACGAGGGGTTGGCCGTGCCGGCGAGCCGGCGTCGCTGGCCGAGCGAAACCACGATGGTGAAGCGAGGGCAGCATCGAGTGAACGGAGCCCAGGATGGGCGCAGTGAACGTCCGGACGAGATGGCACGGGCAGCCCCGGCCCTCGCGACGCCTGATGATCAAACGGGAGCCGAATTAGGGCGCCGGCATTTCCCAGGCGGAGCGGATCGCAATCCCCTCGTCGGTCATCTCGACGATCGCCCCGCCGACCCCGAACAGGCCCGCGATCTCGTCGCCTGACGGGAGGAGCGCCTGCAGGCGGGCCAGCAGCGGCCGTTGGGCGGGCGGCACGTCGGTCGGCAGCAGCCCGACGGCCAGCTCGCGGAGCGTGCCCAGCATGCCGCCGGTGCGGCTGGAGTCGCTCACCGAGAACGCCCGGGCCGGCCCCAGCCCGAGCATCTCGTCGGCCCGCCGGAAGACGTCGCCGTCGCGGAGCGAGCCAGAGCCCGCCGGTGGCGTGCGGATGCCGACGAGCGTGCGGTCGAGCGCGTCGGCACCGATGGCGAGGACCAGGTGCCCCTGGCCGACGAAGGCCGCTCCGCCGCCCGGCAGGCGGACGCCGCGAAAGCCCTGCTCCTCGCACATCTCCTGCTGGGCAAGACCAGCCAGCCGCTGGACGAGTTTCACGAACGGGGCCTCGTCGGCCACCTGCCAGACCACCGCGCGGCGCTCC
>JBIIUP010000112.1:0-9788 GCA_044339885.1 Pirellulales bacterium
GCCTTGGTGAAGAACCGGGACACGGCGGGACGGAACCGGCGCCGGGCGTAGCTGCCGAACGAGGGCTGCCGTCGGCCCGTCGGAATCCTGTCCAGCAGTTCCTCGACCCTTTGCGACCAATCGGCTTCCAGGAGCTCCTCGTGGAGCTCGCGGATCGGCTGCCGTGACAGGTCCCGCTGCCTGGAGAGCATCGCCACCAAGCGGGCACGCGCCCGCGCGGCCGGGGCGACGGGCCGTGCCTCAGCCACCGGTTCCGTTGGCGCCAGCCGACCCGTGAGCACGTCCAGGTCCCGGGCGTCACCGGCTGCACGTCGCAGCCGGCGGAGCCGCTTCTCGAACCATTCCCGGCGCTTCGGCGGCAGGAGATCCCGGAAGGCATCGATGGCCGCCAGCGTGCGCCGCGTCGCCACACGCAGCCGGTGCACGCAGTCGACGTCGCCCGGCTCGACGGCCGCCCGCGTCGCCTCGGACCACACGGCGTCGAGTCGGACGCGGATCGTGCGGGCCGCGACACGCCCCACGGGCGTGCTCCCGGAATCCACGACGAGCCAGCTTCGCTTCGGCTGCGACATGGCGTTGGCGTCCCTCAGGTCGGCCCGACCATCCTGAGGGCCTGTGACCGACTCTCGGATCCGCTCCCGGATCCGCCACCCTGACTCACTCTACGCGGGCCCGCAGGCGACTCCAAGGCCCTGGGCCGGCACCCGCAGCGCAGGGAGGATTCACTCGGCTGCCTCGGACTTCGCCTCGGCGGGCGCCCCGTCGCCGACCGAAGCCGTCTCGTCCGCGGTGGCTGCCTCCAGAAGCGGGAAGTGCCGCGCCAGCACGTTCTCGCGGTCCATGCGCAGGGCGTCGAGCGCCTCGGGCCGCACCCGGACCTCCGCCGATTGGAACGTGTTGAAGCCGGTGCCCGCCGGGATGAGGTGGCCCAGGATCACGTTCTCCTTGAGGCCCACGAGATTGTCGATCTTCCCGGCCAGGGCGGCCTCGGTGAGCACCTTGGTGGTCTCCTGGAAGCTGGCCGCCGAGATGAAGCTGGAGCTCTGCACGCTCGCCTTGGTGATGCCGAGGAGTTGCGTGCTCGCCGTGGCCGGCTTCGGCTTCGTTCCCTTGGCCGAGGCTCCGCCGAGCGTCTCGATCTGCGCGTTGGCCTGGGCGAGGGCCTCCCGGGGCACGACGCTGCCCACGGCGAACTCACTGTCACCCTTCTCGGTGAGTCGGACACAGTCCTTCAGCCGGTCGTTGGCCTGGCGGAACTCGAACTTGTCGAGAACGCTGCCCGGCAGCAGGCTGGTGTCGCCGACGGTCTCGATCTTCACCTTCCGCAGCATCTGCGAGACGATGATCTCGATGTGCTTGTCGTCGATGTCCACCCTCTGGCTGCGGTAGACGTTCTGGATCTCGCGCACGAGGTACCGCTGAACCTCCTCCTCCCCGGAGATCCGCAGGATGTCGTGCGGCACGAGCGGCCCGTCGACGAGGGCTTCACCCGCCTTCACGTAATCCCCGGCGTGGACGCGGAGATGCTTGCCGTGGGTGACGAGATGCTCGCGCTCGATGCCGCTCTCGTTCTTGACCACGATCGTCCGCTTGCCGCGCCGCTTCTCACCGAGCAGTTCCACCTTGCCGTCGATCTCGGCCATGATGGCCGGATCCTTCGGCTTGCGAGCCTCGAAGATCTCAGTGACCCGCGGCAGGCCACCCGTGATGTCCTGGGTGCCGGAGGCCTCGCGCGGCGTCTTGGCGAGCACGTGCCCGGCCGCCACCTTCTCGCCCGGCGAGACCTCGATGTAGGCCTTCTCGGGCAGGTAGTAGAAGTCGAGGATCTTTCCGGACTCGTCCTCGAGCACGACCTGAGGGTGGTAGACGCCCTTGTGCTCCATCACCATGCGCCGCAGGTGACCGCTGGGGTCCTTCTCCAGCCGCAGCGTCTCGCCCTCGACGACGTCCTCGTACCGCACCTTGCCGGCCACCTCGGAGAGGATCGGGATCGAGTGGGGATCCCACTGCACGAGCACCGTGCCGGCCTTGACCTCCTCGTTCTCGGCCACCTTGAGGATCGCACCGGCCGGGATCTCGAACTTCTCCAGTTCGCGCCCCTTGGCGTCGACGATCGCGATCTCACCGTTGCGAGCCAGGACGATCAGTTCGCCCTGCTCGTTCTGGACGGTCCGCAGCCGCGTGAACTTCACCGTGCCCGCCCGCTTGGCCTTGCTCTCGCTCTCCTCGATGGCCCGCTGGCCCACGCCGCCGATGTGGAACGTCCGCATCGTCAGCTGCGTTCCGGGCTCGCCGATACTCTGGGCGGCGATGATGCCGACCGCCATGCCCTCTTCGACGAGCGAGCCCGTCGACAGGTCCATCCCGTAGCACAGCCGGCAGACGCCGAGCGGCGCCTCGCACGTGAGCGGGCTGCGAACCTGGATCTTCTCCAGGCCCAACTCCTCGATCTGCCTCGCGACCTTCGGCGTGATCAGTTCGTCCTCGTGCACGATCACGTCCTCGGTGATCGGATTGACGATGTTCGTGCGGCTCACGCGGCCCCGGATGCTGTCGGCGAGGCTCACCTCCACCTTCTCGCCACGGTAGATGACCGTCTTGGTGATGCCCTGCGTGGTGCCACAGTCGTGCATCGTCACGACCACGTTCTGCGCGACGTCGGCGAGCTTGCGGGTCAGGTAGCCCGAATCCGCCGTCTTGAGAGCCGTGTCGGCCAGGCCCTTGCGGGCACCGTGCGTGGAGCTGAAGTACTCCAGCACCGTGAGTCCCTCACGGAAGTTCGCCTTGATGGGGGTCTCGATGATCTTTCCCGAGGGCTTGGCCATCAGGCCGCGCATGCCGGCCAGCTGCCGGATCTGCTCGACGCCGCCTCGGGCACCCGAGTGGGCCATGAGGTGGATGGGGTTCACGTAGCCGGCCCGCCGCGTCTCCTTGGCGTCGGTGTCCTGCTCGAGCTCCGCCATCATTTCCTTGGTGATCAGTTCGCGGGCGTGGGTCCAGGCGTCGAGGACGGAGTTGTAACGCTCCCCGTCGGTGATCACGCCCTTCTGGTACCGCTTGAGGATCTTCAGCACCTCTTTCTCCGCCTCGCCGATGATGCGGGTCTTGTTGGCGGGGGTGATGAGGTCGTCGGTCGCGAAGGAGAGGCCGCTCTTGGTGCTCCAACTGAAGCCGACCCGGTTCATGTCGTCGAGCAGGTCGATGGTCCGCCGCCGGCCGAGTGCCTGATAGCAGTCCGAGATCACGCGGGCCAGCTCACTGGACCGCATCGGAATGTTGTAGAAAAGCATCCCCTCGGGCAGGGTCGAGTTGAAGACGACGCGGCCGACCGTGGTCTCGATCACGGCGCCCGGCTTGCCCAGGGCCTCGACGTCGGTCTTCAGTCGCCGCTGGCCGGGAAGCTTGACCTTGATCTTCGCGTGGGTGTCGACCTTGCCCAGCGAATGGGCGATCTCGACCTCCTCGAAGCTCTTGAACACCATCCCCTCGCCCTTGCGCCCCGCCATGGCCATGGTGAGGTAGTAGCAGCCCATCACCACGTCCTGTGACGGCGAGATGATCGGTGCGCCGTTGGCGGGGCTGAAGATGTTGTTCGTCGAGAGCATCAGCGTGTGGGCCTCGACCTGGGCCTCGATCGACAGCGGCAGATGCACGGCCATCTGGTCGCCGTCGAAGTCGGCGTTGAAGCCCTTGCAGACCAGCGGGTGCAGCTTGATGGCGTTGCCCTCGACGAGCACCGGCTCGAATGCCTGGATGCCCATGCGGTGGAGCGTCGGCGCCCGGTTGAGCAGCACGGGATGGTTGTGGATGACCTCCTCGAGGATGTCCCACACCTCGGCGTCCTTGCGCTCGAGCATCTTCTTGGCGCTCTTGATCGTGTCGGCGTGGCCGAGTTCCTTGAGCCGCCGGATGATGAACGGCTGGTAGAGCTCCAGCGCGATCTTCTTCGGCAGTCCGCACTGGTGGAGCCGCAGGTTCGGGCCCACCACGATCACCGACCGCGCCGAGTAGTCGACGCGCTTGCCGAGCAGGTTCTCGCGGAACCGGCCCTGCTTGCCCTTGATCATGTCGGTGAGGCTCTTGAGCGGGCGGTTGCTGGAAGCCAGCACCGGCCGCTTGCAGCGGTTGTTGTCGAAGAGCGCGTCGACCGACTGCTGGAGCATCCGCTTCTCGTTGCGGATAATCACCTCGGGCGCGTTGAGATCGACGAGCTTCTTGAGCCGGTTGTTGCGATTGATGATGCGGCGGTAGAGGTCGTTGAGGTCGCTCGTGGCGAAGTTGCCGCTGTCGAGCATCACGAGCGGCCGCAGGTCCGGCGGGATCACGGGGATCACGTCGAGCACCATCCACTCGGGCTTGTTCTCGCTGTCGCGAATCGCCTCGACGATCTTCAGACGGTTGACCAGGTCCTTCTTCTTCTGCTTGGAGTTCGTGGTGACGAGTTCCTCGCGGAGCTCCTTGGAGAGCGTCACCAGGTCGAGTCCGAGCAGCAGCTTGCGGACGGCCTCGGCCCCCATCTCAGCCTCGAAGCTGCCGTCACCGTAGGTGGCCCGGGCCTCGCGGAACTCCTCCTCCGTGAGCAGTTGCTGCTTCTTCAGCGGCGTGTCCTTGGGATCGAGGACGACGTAGTCCTGGAAGTAGATGACCTTCTCCAGGCTCGACGTCTTCATGTCGAGCAGCGCGCCGAGGCGGCTGGGCATGGCCTTGAAGAACCAGATGTGGACGACCGGCGCCGCCAGTTCGATGTGGCCCATCCGCTTCCGGCGAACCCGGGAGTGGGTGACCTTCACGCCGCAGCGGTCGCAGATCATCCCCTTGTACTTCATGCCGCGGTACTTGCCGCAGGAGCACTCCCAGTCCTTCTCGGGTCCGAAGATCTTCTCGCACATCAGGCCGTCCTTCTCGGGACGGTAGGTGCGGTAGTTGATCGTCTCGGGCTTCTTCACCTCGCCGAACGACCAGCTGCGGATGTCGTGCGGGCGGGCCAGGCTGATCTTCACGGCCGAGTAGTCGTTGACGCGGTCGTAAGTGGCTTCACCGATGCTCACGTGTGATCTCCCTTTGTGCTTTCAGACCCGCTCGACGATCCGCAATCCAAACCCGATCCTCTCCCGAACGTTCCGGCCGACAGCCCGTGCGGTTCGGCTTTTCCAGCCGAGGGAGCCGGAATCGGCTGAAGCACGAGGAGCTTTGAGCGTTGCGAAGCAACGATCACCGCGACGAGACTTCTGCCGTTCCGGCGGTATGTCAGTTAAACCCGTCGCTTCTCCAACTGCATGTTCAGGGCCAGGCCCCGGATCTCGTTGGTGAGCACGTCGAAGCTGGCGGGCGTGCCGGCCTCGAGCGTGTTCTCCCCCTTCACCATGCTCTCGTAGATCTTCGTGCGACCCTCGACGTCGTCGCTCTTCACGGTGAGCAGTTCCTGGAGGATGTAGGCGGCGCCGTAGGCCTCGAGCGCCCAGACCTCCATCTCCCCGAACCGCTGGCCGCCGAAGCGAGCCTTGCCGCCCAGCGGCTGCTGGGTGATGAGCGAGTAGGGGCCCGTCGAGCGGGCGTGCACCTTGTCGTCGACGAGATGGTGGAGCTTGAGCATGTAGATGTAGCCCACCGTCGTCTCCTGCTCGAGCGGCTCGCCCGTGCGGCCGTCGAACAACTGGGCCTTGCCGTGCCGCGGCAGGCCGGCGTCGTCGAGGACCTTGTTGATGTCGTCCTCGCTGGCTCCGTCGAAGACCGGCGTCACCGCCTGGAAGCCGAGCAGCTTGCCCGCCCAGCCCAGGTGGGTCTCGAGGATCTGGCCCACGTTCATCCGGCTCGGAACACCGAGCGGATTGAGCAGGATCTGCAGCGGCGTCCCGTCGGCGAGGAACGGCATGTCCTCCTTGGGCAGGATCTTGGCGATGACGCCCTTGTTCCCGTGACGCCCGGCCATCTTGTCGCCGACGGAGATGACCCGCTTCGCGGCCACGTAGACCTTCACCATCTGGAGCACGCCGGGGCGGAGCTCGTCGCCGCGCTTCATGCTGTTGAGGCTCCGGTCGCGGGCGTCGATCGCCTCCTCGACCGCAGGCCACATCGCCTTGACGAGCTTGTCGACCGCGGTCCGCCGCTCGGGCGAGCGGATGTCGAGCTCGTCCGGCTTGAACTGGCCGGCCCGTTCGGCGACCGACTTGTGGTCCTGGTTGCGGACGAGCGGGCTGCCGTCAGCCGCGGAGAGGGGCTTCTGCAGCACCTTCTCGATCTCGGCGACGAGCGTGCCGAAGGCCTCGGCGATCCGCAGGTTGCCCGCGGCCTCGGTCTCCTTGAGCTGCTTCTGGAACTCCCGACGCTCCTCTTCGGAGAGACTCATCTGCCGCGAGAACTTCTCGGTGGCGATCACGATGCCCTCGACCCCGGAGGGGACCTCGAGCGAGTCGTTCTTCACGTCCTCGCCCGCCCGTCCGAAGATCGCGTGGAGGAGCTTTTCCTCCGGCGTCAGCTCGGTCTTGCTCTTGGGCGAGACCTTGCCCACGAGGATGTCGCCGGGCCGCACGTAGGTGCCGATGCGGACGATGCCGCTCTCGTCGAGGTTGTGGAGCGCCCGCTCGCCCACGTTGGGGATGTCGCGGGTGAACTCCTCCCGACCGAGCTTCGTGTCACGAATCTCGATGTCGTATTCCTCGATGTGGATCGAGGTGTAGACGTCGTCCTCCACCAGCTCCTCGCTGATGATGATCGCGTCCTCGAAGTTGAAGCCGTCCCATGCCATGAAGCCGACGAGGACGTTGCGGCCCAGGGCCAACTCGCCCTTGTAGGTGGCGGCACCGTCGGCGATCACCTCGCCCTTCTCGACCTTCTGGCCGAGCTGGACGATCGGCTTCTGGTTCTGGCAGGTCCGCTCGTTGAGGCCCACGTACTTGCGGAGCTTGTAGTTGTCGACCTGGGGGCCGCCGGAAGCGGGCGTGATCTCGATCGACTCGGCGTCGACGAACGTCACCGTCCCCTTGCGGGCCGCCCGGACGATGAGCCCGGAGTTGGCCGCGACGTCCCGCTCCATGCCGGTCGCCACGATCGGCGGCTCGGTCACCAGCAGCGGCACCGCCTGTCGCTGCATGTTGGAACCCATGAGCGCGCGGTTGGCGTCGTCGTGCTCGAGGAAGGGAATCAGGCCGGCGGAGACGCCGACCATCTGGCTCGGGGCGACGTCGATGTACTCGATGTTCTCGGCGGGGACGAGCACGAAGTCGCCCCGGTAGCGGGCGATGATGTTCTCGCCCACGAGCTTCCCGTCGACGACGGTGGCGTCGGCCGGGGCGAGGTGCGCCTCGTGCTCCTCGTCCGCCCGCAGCCAGACGACGTCGTCGGTGAGGCGGCTCTTGGAGACCTTGCGGTAGGGCGTCACGAGGAACCCGTAGGAATCGACGCCCGAGTAGATCGCCAGGCTGGAGATGAGGCCGATGTTCGTGCCTTCCGGCGTCTCGATCGGGCAGATGCGGCCGTAGTGCGAGATGTGGACGTCACGAACCTCGAAGCCGGCCCGCTTGCGATTGAGGCCGCCCGGGCCGAGGGCCGAGAGCCGTCGCTCGTGGGTGAGCATCGAGAGCGGGTTCGTCTGATCGACGACCTGCGAGAGCTCACCGCGGCCGAAGAAGTATTCGATCGCCGCGGAGATGCTCTTGGGGTTGATGAGCGTCCGTGGGGACATCTCCGCCACGTCCTTGAGGCTCATCCGCTCCTGCACGGTGCGCCGCAGCTTGAGAAAGCCCTTGCGCAGCTCGTCGCTGGCGAGCTCGTCGATGGTCCGGAGCCGGCGGTTGCCGAGGTGGTCGATGTCGTCCACCTCCACCTCGCCGCCGCCGTCGCTGAGGTCGAGCATGTAGCGGATGGCCGCGATGAGATCGTCGGCGCGGAGCGTCATCTCCGTCTCGGGGACGTTGAGCCCCAGCTTCCGGTTGATGCGGAAGCGGCCCACGCGGCCGAGGCGGTAGCGGTTGGAATCCTTGAATTTCTCGTCGAACAGCGCGCGGGCCTTGTCGAGCGCCGGCGGGTTGCCGGGACGCAGCCGCTGGTAGATCCGCACCAGTGCGTCCTCGTGGCTCGGCGCGACGCCCGTGCGCCGCCGCGACTCCTCGGCGTCCTCTCGGAGGCTGTTCATGATCAGCGGCAGCTTCTGCTCCTGCATGATCTCCACGGCCTTCAGGCCGGAGGTGGAGATCAGCTCGGCCTGGTCGTGCGTGATCTTGCAGCCGGCGTCGACGATGATCTCGCCGGCCCGCTCGCTGCCCTTCGGATAGACGACGTCGTCGACCGCGATCTTCCCCTCGAGCTTGGGCACGCTGCGGGCGCCGGCGACCTTCTCGATGGTCGACTTGTAGAACAGCTTGAGGATGTCGGCATCACGGGCGTACTTCGGGTCCATGGCGCGGAGCAGCGTGAGCGCCGAGAACTTGCCGCTCTGGTCGATGCGGACCTGGAGCGTGTCCTTCTTGGAGACGTTGAGCTCGACCCAGCTGCCCCGCTCGGGGATGATCCGGCAGTTGTGGGTCTTGCGGTCGGCCGACTCGGTGTCGGCAACGAAGTCGATACCGGGCGACCGGTGGAGCTGGCTCACCACGACCCGTTCGGCGCCGTTGATGATGAACTCGCCCCCCCCGAGCATGATCGGGATGTCGCCGAGGTAGACCTCCTCCTCAATGGGCTGCTCACGGGTGAGACGCAGCCAGACCCGCAGCGGACGGCCGTAGGTCAGCCGCAGCTGCCGGCACTCGTCGGGATCGTAGCGCGGCTTGCCGAGCTCGTACCTCAGGTACTCGAGCTTGACGGTGCGATCGTAGCTCTCGACCGGGAAGATCTCGCGGAGCACGCCCTCGATGCCGTGATCCTTCCGCTTGGCAGGCGGCACGTCGTATTGGAGGAACGCGTCGAAGAACCGCGTCTGGATCTCGGTGAGGTCGGGGATGTGATGGCTGACGCGGCGACTGCCGAAATGACGAACCTCGGTGGGCTGGAGGCGGCGAACGGCGCGGGTTGCCATGGGGCGGAGGGCTCCTCGAAATAGTTGCGGTGGTCACGGGCCGACCGGCCGGGCCACGGAATGGACACGGACGATCGGCCGCTGCACGCGCGGGCCGACTGCGGAACGACGGACAGAACCGACCGGAGCCGCACGACCCGGGCCGGATGGAAAGACAACGGGGACGGACCGATGGGCAGAGAGGGCAGGGTGGGCAAGACGAAGACCGGGCAACGCAAATACTATACCGAACCGGGGCCGCGGGGCCAACCAGGTTGAAGAACCGCGGAATTCCAGGCCGATGGACGTCAGCGTTACTTGATCGAGACCTTCGCCTTCGCCTCCTCGAGCTCCTTCTTCAGCTTCTCGGCGTCGGCCTTGGAGATGCCCTCCTTGACCTTGGCCGGGCAGCCCTCGACGAGATCCTTGGCCTCCTTGAGGCCCAGGCCGGTCGCCGCGCGCACCACCTTGATGACGCCGATCTTGTTGTCGCCGAAGTTCTCCAGGACGACGTCGAACTCGGTCTTCTCGGCAGCGGCCTCGGCACCGGCGGCGCCGGCGGCACCGCCACCCGCCGGAGCAGCCATCATCACCGCGCCACCGGCGGCGGGCTTGATGCCGTGCACCTCGTCGAGGTAGTCCGAGAGTTCCTTGGCAGCCTTGAGGGTCAGGCCGACGATCTTGTCGCCGAGGTCCTTCGTCTCCTTGGAGAATTCACGCGTTGCTTCAGCCGTTGCCATCGCTCGAGATCCTTTCCCTTCGAAATGTGCGGTCCCAAGACCGCTGGTGTGACGTGTGG
>JBIIUP010000113.1:0-9721 GCA_044339885.1 Pirellulales bacterium
TGGCGCGGCTGGCGGCGGTGCCGCTGGTGGCCCGCAAGCCGATGGTGGGCGGCGTCTCGGGGCGGCACGCCAGCCCCCATCGCGGTTCGAGCGTGGAGTTCGCCGAGTACCGCAAGTACGTCCCGGGCGACGATCTGCGGCGGCTCGACTGGCGGGCCTTCGGCCGCTCCGACCGCTACTACGTCAAGGAGTACGAGGCCGACACGAACCTCAGGCTCTGCCTGGTGCTCGACACCTCCGGCTCGATGGGCTTCGCCGCCGAGGGCCGGCCGGCGAAGCTCGAGCTGGCGCGGCAGATCTGCGGGACGCTCGGCTACCTCGCCGCGCAGCAGGGCGACGCCGTCGGCATCTCCTGCGTCGCCGACGGCATCGTGCGGACGCTGCCGCCGCGGCGCAGCCCGGCCCACCTCCGGCTGCTGTTCGACATCCTCGAGGAGGCGGTTCCGGCCGGCGACACGGCCCTGCCCGCGGTGCTCCACGAGCTGGCCGAGACGATCCGCCAGCGGGCGCTGGTGGTGATCGTCTCCGACCTGTTCGTCGACCCGGCGGAGCTCGCCCGCAGCTTCGGCCACCTCCGGTTCCGGCGGCACGACGTGGCCGTGTTCCACCTCCTCGATCCGCAGGAGGTCGACTTCGCCTTCACGCGGCCCACGCGGTTCCTCGACCTCGAGGGGGGTGGCTCGATCCTCGCCGACCCCGTCGACATCGCCGACCGCTACCACCGTGCCGTGGCCGACTATCTCGCGGCCGTGAAGCAGTCGGTGCTCGAGTCGGGTATCGACTACCACCGCGTCTCCACCGCCGACGGCGTGGAGCCGATGCTCGCCCGGTTTCTCGTGGGCCGTGCCGAGGCGAGGGGGCTGCGATGACGTTCCTCCAGCCGCTGCTGCTGGCGGCCCTGCCGCTGGTCTTCCTGCCGCTCGTCATCCACCTGGTCAATCAGCGGCGGTTCCAGACCGTCTCCTGGGGGGCGATGCGGTTCCTGCTCGCCGCCCGGGCGATGTCCCGCGGCGCCTCGCGGCTGCGGCACTGGCTCATCATGGCCCTGCGGATGCTCGCGGTGGCCGCGGTGATCCTGGCGGTGGCGCGGCCGCTGTCCCGCGGCTGGCTGGCGCTGGCCGGCGGCGCCCGGCCCGACACGGCGATCGTGATCCTCGACCGCTCGCCGAGCATGGCCGAGCGCGGCCCCGCCGCGGCCGCGGGCAAGCTCGACACCGGGCGGCGGCAGCTCGCCGAGAGTCTCGCCACGCTCGCGGCCGGCCGGTGCGTGCTCCTCACGTCGTCCACCCGACCCCCGGTGGAACTGGCCGACCCGGCGGCCCTCACCGCGCTGCCGCAGGCCACCGCGACCGCGGCACCGTCCGACATCCCCGGCCTGCTCCGCGCCGCCGGCGAGTTCGTGCAGGCCGACGGCGTGGGCACGGCCGAGGTCTGGATCTGCTCCGATCAGCGGGCCAACGACTGGGCCCCCGATACCGGTGGCTGGGCCGGCATCCGCGACGCCTGGGCGCGGCTGCCGCAGCAGGTCCGGGTCCAGCTCGTCTCGTATCCGGCGGCGGCGCCGGGCAACGTGGCGATCCGGGTGACCTCCGCCCGTGTCGAGGAGCGGGCCGATGGCCACGAACTGGTGCTGAGCGTGGCCGCCGTGCGGAGCGACGGCGGCGCGGCCCGCACGCTGCCGGTCACCGTCGAGATCGGCGGCGTGGCGTCGACGGTGGACCTCGAACTCGCCGGCCCCGAGGGCGTGCTGGAGAACCATGCGATCCCGATCGACCGCGGCGCCGGTCCGCGGGGCTTTGGGCGGGTCTCGATTCCGGCCGACGCCAACCCCGCCGACAACGACTTCTACTTCGCGTTCGCCGAGCCGCCGGTGCGACGGACGCTCGTCGTCACGGCGGACGCGGGGGAGTCCCCCGACGAGAAGGCCGCGGCCCGGGGCGTGGCGCTGGCGGCGGAGATCCCGCCGCGGAAGGACCAGGAGGCGGCGGTCGACGTCGTCGCCGCCGGCGGTCTCGCCGCCGCGGCGTGGGAGGAGACGGCCCTGGTGCTCTGGCACGCCGATCTGCCCACGGACGGCGAGGCGCGGCTGCTGGAGGATTTTCTCGCCCGCGGCGGCCAGGTGGTGTTCTTCCCGCCCGACGCGCCGTCGGCGCGGCGGTTCGCGGGGTTCGGCTGGACCGCCTGGCAGACGCTGCCGCAGCCGGCACGGCCGTCGGCGTGGCGGACCGACGAGGACCTGCTCGCCAACACCCGCGCCGGCGCGGCGCTGCCCGTAGGCGAGATCGAGGTCGCGCGGGTCTGCGGGGTCGCGGGGGAGCACGGGCCGCTGGCGACCCTGCCCGGAGGCCAGCCGCTCGTCGGCCGCCTGGCCGGCGACGGCCGCAGCGGCTGCTACTTCGTGGCGACCACGGCGAGCAGCCGCGACTCCGCGCTCGCCGACGAGGGCATCGTGCTCTACGCGCTCGTCCAGCGGGCCATCGACCGGGGGGCGGCCGCGCTCGGCCGCGCCCGCCAGCTCGACGCAGGGGCCGCGGCGGCGGCGGTGCTCGGCGTCGGCGACTGGCGCCGGGTCGCGGGGCCGGCGGACGCGCCGTCCACCGACCCCGGCCTTCACGCGGGCGTGTTCGCCCGTGACGACCGGCTCGTGGCGGTCAACCGCCCCGCCGCCGAGGACGCGGCGCGCGTGGTGGCCGACGCCCGGATCGACGCGCTCTTCGAGGGCCTCCCCTTCGGCCGGCTCGTGGGCCGGGCCGGCCACACCGAGAGCCTCGTGCAGGAGATCTGGCGGGCGCTGCTGATCGCCATGCTCCTGGCGCTGGTCGCCGAGGGTCTCCTCTGTCTTCCCCGGCGGCCGCAGCCGGCCGCGCCGGCCGGCGCCAGGCCGCCCCTGGAGGCCGCTGCATGAACGCGACGGCCGGACTGCGGTTCTTCACCACGCCCTGGACGCTCGGGGTCTCCGTGACGCTGGTGGCCCTCGCGGCGGCGGTGGCCTTCGCGGCCTGGCGGCGGAGCGGCTTCACGGCCGCGGTCGGCCTCCTGGAACTGCTGCGGGTGGGAATCGCGGCGGTCGTGGCGGTGCTCCTCAACCAGCCGGAATGGGTGCAGGAGTCGCGGCCCGTCGAGAGGCCGACCGTCGCCGTGCTCGTCGACGGTTCGCGGAGCATGGACTCCTGCGACGTGGTCCAGCCCGGCAACGCCGGCCGGCCGACGGCCCCGGTGCGCCGCCGCGACGCGGTCGCGGCGGTCGAGCAGCCGGAGTTCTGGCGGCCGCTCGCCGACCGCTACCGCGTCGAGGTGGCCCCCTTCTCGGTGGCGCCCCAGGCGGCCGGCACGGACCTGGCCGCGCCGCTGGCCACCGCGGTCGAGCGGTTCCCCGGGCTGCGGGCGGTGGTGCTGGTGTCCGACGGCGACTGGAACGAGGGGGGGCCGCCGCTGGAGCCCGCGCAGGCGCTGCGGCTGGCGGGTGTGCCGGTGCTGGCCGTGGCGGTGGGCAGCCCGACGAAGCTGCCCGACGTCGACCTGGTGAGCCTCGACCTGCCGACCATGGGCGTCGCCGGCAAGCCGGTCCGCGTGCCCTTCACGGTCGAGTCGTCCCTGCCGACCGAGCGGCTGGCGGCCGTGACGCTGCGGACGAGCACCGGCGAGACGGAGCGGCGGGAGGTGCGGCTGCCGGCGATGGGCACCGTCACAGACTGGTTCCACTGGACGCCCGCCGCCGAGGGCGACGCCACCGTCACGGTGACGGTGGCCCCGGTCGATGGCGAGCTCCTGGCCGACAACAACGAGCGGACCGCGCCGATCGCGATCCGCCGTGAGAAGCTCCGGGTGCTCGTCGTGGAGAGCGTGCCGCGGTGGGAATACCGCTTCCTGCGGAACGCGCTCTCCCGCGACCCCGGCGTCGACGTCTCCTGCCTGCTCTTCCAGCCCGGGCTCTCCAAGCGCGGCGGCGGCACCGCCGACTCCATCCAGAAGTTTCCCTCCGGTCTCGACGAGCTCTCCCGCTACGACGTGGTCTTCCTGGGAGACGTGGGCGTCGCCCCCGATCAGCTCACCGAGGAGGACTGCCGCCTGCTCGAGGGGCTCGTCGAATACCAGGCCAGCGGCCTGGTGTTCATGCCGGGCTGGCGGGGCGAGCAGGCGTCGCTCGTGGGCACGCCGCTGGAGGACCTCTGCCCCGTGGTCATCGACCCGGCGCGGCCCGAGGGATCGGCGACCGACGTGCCGCACCGCATCGTGCTCACCGAGGCGGGACAGAAGAGCCTGCTCGCCAAGCTGGCCGACTCGGGCGACGAGAACCTGGCGATCTGGGACAGCCTCCCAGGCGTCCAGTGGTACGGGCCCGTTGTGCGGGCGAAGGCCGGCAGCGAGGTGCTCGCGGTGCACGAGGACGCGGCCAACGAATACGGCCGGATCCCGCTCTTGGTGACGCGGACGTACGGCGCCGGCAAGGTGCTCTACATGGCCACCGACGGTGCCTGGCGGTGGCGGAAGGGGGTCGAGGACCGGTACCACTACCGGTTCTGGGGGCAGGTCGTCCGCTGGATGGCCTACCGTCGCAACATGGCGAAGGGGGAGCGGATCGGCTTCTCGTTCGCGCCCGAACAACCGCTGGCGGGCCAGGCCCTGGCGCTCGACGCCCGCGTGGCGCTTCCCGGCGGCGAGCCGCTGGCCGCGGGGGAGGTCGTGGCCCGGATCACGGCCCCCTCGGGGACGGTGGAGACGGTACGGTTCGCACCGCCGGCCGGCGACGGGGAGTGGGGCGTGTTCGCGGCGAGCTTCCGCCCCCGCGAGCCGGGCCTGCACGAGGTCCTCCTCACCTGCCGCGAGACCGGCGACTCGCTGGCGGCATCGTTCTTCGTCCAGGGGTCCCCCGCCGAGGCGATCGGCCGGGCGGCCCGGCCGGACGTGCTGGCCGAGATCGCGCAGCTGACCCGCGGGAAGCTCGTGCCGCCCGCGGAGATCCCCGCGCTCGTGGCGGCCCTCGAGGACTTGCCCCCGCCGCCGCCGACGGTCCGGCGGTTCCAGGTCTGGAGCCACCCCCTGGTGGCGATCACGCTCGTGGGACTCCTAGGATTGTTCTGGATCGGTCGGAAGCGGCAGGGCCTGGTGTGACACACGGTGTGGGCGGACGCCGGCGACGCCGTGCGAAGGAGGATCGGTCATGAACGGCAGCGAACCGGTGATGGCGCGGGATCGTGGAAGCGACCGCCTCGCGCTGCCGGCGGACCTCGAGCGCCGGCTCGTGGCCTTCCGGGGCCGCGTCTGGCGGACGAAGCTTCTGGAGGCCGCCTGTCGCGCCGCCTGCGGGATCCTCGTCGGCTACCTGCTCGTCTTCGGACTCGACCGGATCCTCGACACGCCGCGGTCGGTGAGGCTGGCGGCCTTCCTGCTGGCCGTCGCGGCCTGCATGGCCATCCCGGTGGCGGGGTATCGCTGGGTCTGGCGACAGCGGACGTTCGAACAGCTGGCGCGGCTCGTGGGACGGCGGTTTCCCCAGTTCGGCGACCAACTCCTCGGCATCGTCGAGATCGTGCGGAATCCCGGCGAGCAGCGGCGGTCGCGGGCCCTGTGCGAGGCCGCGATCGCCCAGGTGGCCGCGCGGTCGGCCGCCCACGATCTGGCCGCCGCCCTGCCGCGTCCCCGGCATCTGCGGTGGCTGCTCGGCGCCGCGATCCTCCTGCTGGCGGCCGGCGGGGCCGCGGGGCTGGTGCCGGCCGCGGCCGGCAACGCCTGGGCGCGGTTCCTGGCGCCGCTGGCGCGGATTCCGCGGTTCACGTTCACGCAGGTCGCGGAACTGCCCGGGGAGTTCGTGGTGCCGCACGGCGAACCGGCGACGCTGCCGGTCGCCCTCGCCGCCGAGACCGCCCGCCGGCCGGCGACGGCCCGGCTCGTGCTGTCCGGCCAGCCGCCGCTGGAGGCGCCGCTCGCTCAGGGCGGCTACGCCTTCGCCCTGCCGCCGCAACTCGACCCGGTGCTGGCGACGCTCGCGGTGGGCGATGCCCGCGAGCGGCTCCGCATCCTGCCGATGCTCAGGCCCGACGTCGAGCGACTGCTGGCCGAGGTCGAACTGCCGGGCTACCTCAGGCGGCCGGGCGTGACGACGCAGGACGTCCGCGGCGGGACGCTCGTGCCGGTGAAGGGTAGCCGCGTCGCGATCGTGGCCACCGCCAGCCGGCCGCTGGCCGCGGCGACGGTCGACGGCCTGGGCGTCGCGCCCGCGGGGGCCGTCGTCCGCACGGCGGCCTTCGAGGCGACGGCCGACCGTCGGTTGACGATCGACTGGCGCGACCCGCACGGGCTGTCGGCCGCGAAGCCCCTCGTGGTGCAGGTCGCGCCCCGCGACGACGAGCCGCCGACGGTGGCCGCCCGCGGCCTGCCGCCGGGCCGCGGGATGCTCCTGGCCTCCGACACGCTGGCCTTCACGATCGACGTGACGGACGACTTCGGCATCGCGCGCGTGGGGCTGGAGTGGGCCGGGGAGCGGGAGGGCGGCGCCGCGGCCGCCGACGCGGGCGAGCGGATCCTCGACGCCGGCGGGCCGGAGGCCGAGGCGCTCGAGGTCGCGGCGGCGTTCTGCCCCGAGTCACTGGGCATCCGGCCGCAGCCGCTGGTGCTGCGGGCCTTCGCGGAGGACTTCCTGCCCGGCCGCGGCCGCGTCTACTCGGCGGCCCACGTCGTGTACGTCGTCGACCGCGCCGAGCACGCGCTGGTCATGAACGAGCGGCTGGCCCGCTGGCGGCAGCAGGCCAGCGAGGTCCGCGACCGCGAGAAGGCGCTCCTGGCGGCCAACGAGGAGCTTCGCGGCCTGCCGGCGGAGGAGCTCCTGGAAGCGGAGAACCGCCGCAAGCTCCAGCGCCAGGCCGCCGCCGAGCAGGCGCAGGGGCGGCGGATGGAGCGGCTCGTCGCCGACGGCGGCGCGCTGGTGCGGGAGGCGATCAAGAACCCGGAGTTCGAGGCCCAAACTCTCGAGCGGCTCGCCGAGGACATCCAGACGCTCGCCGCGATCGGCGCCGAACGGATGCCGGGCGTCGCCGACCTGCTCGCGGCGGCCGCGAAGGCGCCGCAGGCCGTGGCGCCCCCGGCCGACGGCGCTGCGCCCCCCGCCGATCGGCAGCCGGCGCCGGGCGACCTGGCCGACCGCAAGCCGGCCGACGGCGGGAAGCCCGCCACGCCGCCCGCCGGCGACCAGCCGCCGCGCGTCGGCGAGGATCGCAGCCGGCAGGGGGGCGGCGGGAGCCAGGATCAGGCCGGGTCCGATCAGCCGCCGGTCCCGCAGGTGGCCGACCGGGAGAGCTCGCAGCAGCCGGCCACCGCGGAGGCCGGGGATGAGTCCCGGCCCGGTGGCGGCGCCGGCCGCCTCGGCCTGCCGACGACGCAGGCCGGCACCCGGCCGCCCGATCCGCCCGCCGGCGCTCCGCCGGCCGCCGCCGAGGCGCTCGCCGGCGCCGTGGACGCGCAGCGGCGGCTGCTCGACGAGTTCGCCCGGGTGGCCGACGACCTCGCCGCGGTGATGGCGAGCCTCGAGGGCAGCACGTTCGTCAAGCGGCTCAAGCTCGCCGCGCGGAACCAGGGGGAGATCGCCGGCCGGATCGCGGGCCTCCAGGGGGACGCCTTCGGCGGCTCCCGCGACGCTCCCGCCGCGGTGCGGACGACCGTGCGCGAGGCGGCCCAGCGGCACGGCCGCGAGGCGGAGAAGCTCTCCAATCTCATGGACGACATGCAGGCCTATCTCGATCGCCGCCAGCTGCCGGCTTTCCGCACCGTGCTGGAGGAGATGAAGGACCTCGACGCGCTCGGCGGGCTGCGGCAGCTCTCCGGCGACGTCGTCAAGCAGGCGGGGATGTCGATCGCGCAGTCCGAGTTCTGGTCCGACACCTTCGACCGGCTGGCCGACGAACTCGTCACGCCCCCCCAGGGCGACGGCGGGGGCGGGGGTGGGGGCGGGGAGAATCGCGAGAGCCTGCCCCCGGAGGTCGTGCTCGAGATGATGCAGATCCTCGCCGCCGAGACGAACCTCCGTGAGGAGACCCGCGTGGCCGAACAGGCGCGGCGGGCGGTCGCGGCTCAGGAGCACGCGGCGGAGGCCACGAAGCTCGCCGACCGTCAGGATGCGCTGGCCGAACGGGTGGGGGCGATGACGAGGCGGCTCATGGACGCACCCGTCGGCGGGCCGCTGTTCGGCCGCGACGTGCCGCTCTTCGGCCCGCTGCCGATTCCGGACGGCCGCAAGGTGTTCCGCCAGGAGATCGAGCTGTTCGACGCGGTGGAGGACGTCATGCGCGAGGCCGCCGGCATCCTCGACAGGCCGGACACCGGTCAGCCCGCCGTGGGCGCCGAGACCGAGGTGATCGAACTGCTGCTGGCGGCGCAGGCCGCCAGCAGCGGCGGCGGCGGTGGCGGCGGTGGTGGCGGCGGTGCCGGTGGGGGTTCCCCGGGCCGCGGCACCACCGGCACGACGAGCACGTCGGCGCTGGCGCTCGTGGGCTCGGGCAACACCGCCCGCGGCGCGGGCGAGGGGGGCGAGAAGCGGCAGGCGACCGGCAGCGTCGGCCGGGTGCTGCCCGAGGAGTTCCGGGCCGGACTCGACGCCTACTTCAACCGGTTCGAGAAGGAGCGGCCATGAGGGGGCGACGCGGCGGATCCCGGCTGGGAGTGACGCTCGTGGCGCTCGCCACCGCGGTCCCGGCGTGCCTCGGCGTTGGCCGGGCCGTCGGGCAGGGTCCGCTCGTGAAGTTCGGCGACCCGGTGCCGCGCGACGTGCGGGACGTGTACGAGGCCGGCGTGCGCTACCTCCTGAAGACGCAGGATGCCTCGGGCGCCTGGCAGGACGGCCAGGCCGGGCCCGGCGTGACGGGCCTGGCGGCCATGGTGCTGCTGGCCTCCGGCGAGGATCCGAACCACGGTCCCTACCGGGAGCCCATCCGTCGGGCGCTCCGCAGCATCATCTCGGCGCAGGACGCGAACACGGGGTTCCTGGGCGGGCAGACCGGCCACGCGAGCATGTACCAGCACGGCTTCGCGATGCTCGCCCTGGCGGAGGCCTACGGCGCCGTCGACGACCGCGGCCTGTGGGCCGCCGCAGGCGGGAGGGCCTCCGGCCCCGGGGAGCGTTCGATCGGTCGGGCGCTGGAGCTCGCCGTGCGGTGCAGCGTGACCAGCGCGAAGTCGAATCCCCTCGGCGGCTGGCGGTATTCGCCCGACGCGAAGGACGCCGACACGTCGGTGAGCGGCGCGGTCCTCATGGGGCTCCTGGCGGCCCGCAACGCCGGCATCGAGGTGCCGGACGAGACGGTCGCCCGGGCCATCGCCTACTACCGCTCGATGACCGCACCCAACGGCGAGGTTGGCTACTCCGGCGGTCCCGGCGGGCCGGGCGACGCGCGGGTGAGCATCGCGGTGCTCGTGTTCGCGATCGCCCGGGAGAAACAGCTCCAGGAGTACCAGCGGGCCCTGGCGCTCCTGCGGTCCCGCAGCGCTGCCGGCGGCAGGGACGCCGGGGGCAGCCACCCGTCCTACACGCTCTACTACCAGGCCCAGGCACTCTTCCAGGGCGACGTCGACGCCTGGGAGAAGTGGAACGCGGGACTCGTGCGGGAGCTGAAGGCCATTCAGGCGAAGGACGGCAGCTTCGCGGCGTTCGCCGGCCGCGGCGGCTACGGCGGCACGGTCGACACGTCGCTGGCGCTGTTGGCGCTGGCGGTGAATTTCAAATTCCTGCCGA
>JBIIUP010000114.1:0-9669 GCA_044339885.1 Pirellulales bacterium
TTCGTGCTCTTGCCGGAGGCCGCGTCATGATCGCGAGCTTCCGATGGGGGGAGATGCTCCAGGGCACAGATACTCGGCACGACGGTCCTCTGTCGCAGGGAAACGCGGACTGAAGCACAGAAGATAGGTCGGCCAACGGCACTTCGGCAACCCGCGGTCGACCGGAGCGGATCACGAGCAGCGACAGCCGGGGCCGGTCGGGCTGGATGCAGCCCTCGCTGGGAGGGGTGACCGTTTCCGTTTCCATCGCCTCCTGAGGCATCGGGGTCACCGAAGGCGGCTGCGAACCACCCGTCCTCAGCGTGTTCGCCCGCCGCTTTGGCCGGGGGTTCCGCGCTGAGAAAGGGCAGAAGCTGTTGCGGGTCCGTAGTCTGGAGCCGTTCCCGATGCCTCCGGCCTGCGGCCTCGCCGGCTGCCATGCCGCTCGGCTGTGGGAGCGGGGCTTTGGGGTCGCGTGAGTCGCGTCGCAGCAGCCTCCCATGGCATGCTCGACCGCCGCATGTCCGTCGACCGGTTGGAAAATCCGGTCATTGCCTCGTGGACGAATCTCGGTCACCATGTTTTCCGTCAGCGGGCCAGGCGAGACGACAGCGATGCTCGACCGGCCATAATTCCGTTGCGCTGCTGCGGCGCGACGGCGACACCACCGCAAAGAACAGGCATCATGCCAGCACCCGTCAAAACGCTCGTCGTCGGCTGCGGCCACATGGGCACGTCGCACGCCAGGGCCTACCACGCCCTGGCCGACTTCGAGATCGTGGGAGTGGTCGCCCGCAACGAGGCGTCGAGACGTGACCTGCTCGCGTCCCTCGGGGCCGACTACCCCCAGTTTGCCTCCTTCGAGCAGGCGCTCGACGCCACCCGTCCCGACGCCGTCTCGATCAACACCTACCCCGACACGCACGCCGACTACGCCAGGCGAGCGTTCGCCGCCGGCTGCCATGTGTTTCTCGAGAAGCCCGTGGCCGTCACGGTCGCCGACGCGGAGGACGTGGTGGCGGCGGCGCGGAGAGCCGGCCGAAAACTCGTGGTGGGATATATCCTGCGTGTACATCCCACATGGAAGCGGTTCATCGAGACGGCTCACACGCTCGGCCAGCCGCTCGTGATGCGGATGAACCTCAACCAGCAATCCTCGGGCGACCAGTGGAAAACCCACCAGGCGCTCATGCGGTCGATGTCGCCCATCGTCGACTGCGGGGTGCACTACGTCGATGTGATGTGCCAGATGACACGGTCTCGCCCGATTCGTGTGAGCGCCATCGGTGCGCGACTCACCGACGAACTCGTTCCCGGCATGTACAATTACGGCCAGTTGCAGGTCACGTTCGCCGATGGATCCGTCGGCTGGTACGAGGCGGGCTGGGGGCCGATGATGAGCGACGTGGCCTACTTCGTGAAGGATGTGATCGGTCCACGGGGCTGCGTGAGCATCGCGGGCGTCAAGGACGGGGATGTCGACAGCGACGACATCGGGGCCCACTCGAGGGCGGCGCTTCTGCGCATCCATCATGCAGATCTACGGCCAGACGGCACGTTCGCCAGGCAGGACGAACTGATCGACTGCTCGAACGAACCCGACCACGACGGGCTTTGCCTGCTCGAGCAGCAGTTCTTCCTCGATGCGATCCGTCGGGACCGCGATCTCGGTGATCACATGGCCGACGCGGTCAACAGCCTGCGGATCGTGCTGGCGGCCGATGAGGCCTTCCGCACCGGGCGGACGGTGGAACTGCCCGCGTGAAGTCTCCGCGGCCTATGGCGGCCGGCACGCTCCCGTGGATTCGCATCGAGCCGCCCCGTTGCATCACACGTACGGCAGATCACCCCTGGTCGCCGCGGAGAGTTCCACGAGCACCGCGGCGATCGCCGTGGTGACAGCCGCGAAATACTCCCGCCCCTTGCCGGCCGTGGCGGCGGCCGGGTCGCCGCTGCCCGTGTCGGGATGCACGGCCGACCAGGGGCGGGGCGTCCAGACCCCCGACTGCTGAAGAGTCCGCAGCGACCACTCATTGGCCGATCCTGATCCGGCCTCGGCCATGGCCACGAGGTCCGGTCGGAGATGAAGCAGCAGCGACGTCTCCATTTCGCCGGCATGGTCTCCCGGGACCGCAAAGATTCGCTTCAGGGCGTCGGGCCGCAGCCGCCAGAAATCGATCACCACGATCATCGATCCAGACTCAAGCGCGACGTCACGTACCAGCGGCTTGAACTCATTGCCGCCGTGCGCGTTTACCAGCACGACTCGGTCGATGCCCTGCCGCTTCAGGCTGGTCACGACGTCCCGAAGGATCCCGAGGGCCGTCGCGGTCGAGAGGTGGATCGTGGCCACCTGATCCTGTTGCTGGGCATTATTGCCGTAGGGAACGGCCGGCAGCACGATCGGGCGGGCGCCCTCCGCGACGGCCATCTCCGCGGCGGCCTCGGCCAATGCGACGGCCTCGATGACGTCGGTTCCGTGCGGGAGGTGGAAGTTGTGTGCTTCCGTCGCCCCCCACGGCAGCACCGCGACGTTCGGCCGCCGATCGAGTAACTGGCGATAATTCGCCTCCAGCAGGACGTGGGATCGAGGGGCCGCGGGGTTCGGCATCACACAGGCTCCCGAGGCGGCCGACGGAATGCTCCGTGCTGGGGACGGATCGATTCTCGAAACGAGCCCGGAGACGTTAGCCGATGGGCGGCCGGGCCTCAAGACTATGCCTGCGAGATCGAGTTCTCCGGATCTGGCGAGACTCGGCCGGCGGCCGTCGCACCGACGTATACCCGGCGGACCGTCTGCGGAGGATGTTTCTATGCCGATCTGTTGAGTGCGCGTGCCAGCAGTGCGGCGAGAAGTTGGATGTGCTCGTCTGCGGTGACGAGAAGCCGGCCTGCCCCCACGACAAGAGCCGGCGGCTCACGAAACTCCTGAGCGTGGTTGCCGGCCATGTGGCCAACCCGACATCAATCCGAAGGGAATCAAATCATGGCCGCGCGAAGCCTCTTCCGGTGTGATCCCGCCCCACTGCTCATGCTTGCGGCCCACGCCACTTTGGGCGTGGCGTTTTCAGCCGCGCCGGCGCTGGCCCGACCGGTGGGCATGCGGTCGGCGGACATGCGGCACGCCGAGATGCCACCGGCGACTGCTGCGACGCATGCGACCAACCGCGATCTCACGACACCTCCCGACGCTAAAGGCGAAACTCATGGCCCGGGTGGGGGAGGAGTTTCCTTTTGCGTGCCCGGGGTGCGGCGGCGACATCCGGCTGATCGCATTCATCACCGAACCAGGGCCGATCCGGAAGGTCCTCACGCATCTGGGCGAACCGCTCGAGCCTCCGCCAGTCTCTCACGCCCCTGGCCCGCCCACCGACTGGGGAGAACTCGTCCAGGTCCACGACGACCGGGCGATTTTTCAGGCGTCACCCGTCGAGCTGCCCGACATCGACATCCACAGCCTCTGACGGAATCCCATGCCACGGTGCGGACGGCCCGCGAGAAGAGCGGTTTCAAGGCCGGTCTGCGCCGACGAGACAAATCCGGCCTTGAGCGTGGACAGGAAGCACCTCGGCACCTCGAAGCGAGCGTCGCATCCAGCCCGATCGGTCCCGGCTGTTGCTCCTCGTGATCCGCCCCGCTCGGCCGTCGCTTGCCGAAGTGTCATTGGCCGACCTATCCTTGATGCGGACGCTGGCGTCGATCGAGAAACTGATCCCCTTCGATCTTCAGGAGCGGGCAGCGAACATACGGCGAATGCGCGACCGGCCGGCGAGGGCCAGCAAGCCGACGCCGGCGAGGACGACGGCCGTGGGCTCGGGGATGGCCGTGAACACGGTGACGGCCCCGAGGCTGCCGGGGCCGGCGCTGGTCGACACGTTCAGCTTCGTGAGGCCGGGCGTGAAGCCGATCGGATCGTAGTTCACGCCGCCGAACGTCCGCGTGCCGGCGCCGGTGGTGCGGATCCAGCCGACGAACTCGGCGTTCGCGACGGCCGCCAGCAACTGCTCGGGCGTGAACTGCTCGGCATAGAAGCCCCCTTGGAACACGTCCTGGTAGTTGACCGTGTTCAAGTCGAGATAGACGTCGATGACGTTCGCGGCCGTGAGGTTGGAGCCGGCGAAGGGGGTCGCCCCGGTGAGCCGCAGGACGTCGTTCAAGGCACCCGTGCCGGTCACGGCGTAGTTGGGGGCGAACGCCGTGAACTCGAAGGCCGCGTCGAGGCCGCCGGTGGGGTCGAAGGCCAGGGCCTGGAGAATGCCGGGCGAGTTGCCTGGGCTCACGAGGCCGGCGCCGGAGAGCACGCCGCCGATCACGCCGGTACCGCCGAGCGTGGTGTCGGCGAGGGCGGCGAATGCCGACGCGAGCGAGCCGTTCACGAGCAGCGAACCGGCATCGAGCGAAGTGGGGCCGGTGAACGTGCTGGTGCCGGTGAGCGTGAAGGTGCCGCTGCCGACCTTCGTCAGGCCGCCCGCGCCGCTGATCGTGCCGGAGTAGATCGTGGAGGTGTTGTTGTTGCCGGTGGTGAGGGTGTTCGAGCCGAGATTGGTGGCGAAGCCGCCGGCCAGCGAGCCGACCGTCTCGGTGCCGCCGAGGGTGATCGCGCCGCCCGCGGAGCCAGTGAGCGCAACCTGGGGATTGGTGAAGCGGTTGGCGCCGCCGAGCGTGAGCGTGCTGGTGTTCGTGCCGGTGTTGAGGTTCACCGCAGTGACGTCCGCCGTGGCGTTCAAGGCGGCGTTCAAGGTGGCGGCCGTGCCGGTGACAATCATCGTGCCGGTGCCGAGGTTGCCGGCCACGACTGCGTTGCCCAGCGTGTAGGTGGCTGCGGTGAGCTTGCCCGAGCTGAAGATCGAACCGGTGGACATCGTCAGGCTGGCAACGGTGTCGGTGTTACCGTTGAGGTTGATGCCGCCTGCGACCATGGAGAGGTCGTTCAAGTCAGAGAGGACGTTGCTCGCCCCGAGGACAAGCACGCCGTTGTTGATGATTGTGGCACCCGTGTATGTGTTGGAGCCGGAGAGAGTGAGCGCGCCCAAGCCCCCCTTCGTGAGCCCACCGGTGCCCGTGGCGATGACGCTCGAGATCGTCATGTCGCCCGTGCCGCCAGTGCGGAGAGACAAACCGGCCCCCGTGATCGTGCCGGTGTTGAGCGTGAGGAGGCCGGCATCGGAGAAGATGAAGACGCGCTCGCTGCCGGCGAGGCTGATCACGCCCGCATAGGTGTTGGTGCCGCTGATGTTCCGCAGAACGCCGGTGCTGGCAACACCCGAGCCGCTGAGCGTCAGGGGCTCGCCGGTAACGGTGATGCCTCCCTGGAGCTGAAGGGCGGCGCCGGCGCTCACGATCGTGCCCGCGCCCGTGCCGCCGAGTGCCGAGCCATTCTGGATGTTCAAGGCGCCGGCCGAGATCGTCGTGGTGCCGGTGTAGGTGTTCGCGGCCGGAAGCGTAAAGGTGCCGCTACCAACCTTTGTCAGGCCGCCCGCGCCGCTCATCGTGCCGGAGTAGGTGGTGCTCGTGTTCAAGCGGCCGACCGTGAGGGTGCTCGAGCCGAGCGACACACCAGCGGTCCCGGAGAGCGAGCCGATCGTCAGGTCGCCGCCGAGCGACATCGATCCACCCGCTGAACCCGACACTGCGGCGGTGGAACTGAGCACGTTGGCCGCCCCGAGCGCGAGCGTGCCCGCAGTCAGGTTCACGACGCCGGCACCCGACGAACCGCTGAGCGTCGTGTTGGCGGAAACGTTGAGCGTGCCACCGCCGAGCGTGCCGGAGACCGTGCCGCCGCCGAGCGAATAAGTGGGGGCGGTGAGCGTGCCGGCGCCCGTGTAGGTGCCGCTCGTGATCGCGAAGCTGCCGACCGAGTTGGTGAAGCCGCCGCCATCGAGCACGCCGCCGGCGACCGTCACCGCCGTCGAGCCGGAGAGCGCGGTGTTGGCGCCCAGGAGCAGCGTGCCGGCGCTCACGGTCGTCGCGCCGCCGTAGGTGTTCGCGCCGGTGAGCTTCATCTGGCCGGCCCCGTTCTTCGTGAGGCCGCCGTTCGAGATCACGGCCGAGACGACGAGGTCGTCCGTCGCGGCGCCGTCGTTCACGGTGAACACGGCCGAGGTGCCGCCGAGGCTGAGGTTGCCGCTGATCGTGGAGGAGTTGGCGCTCGCGTTGGTGGTGAGGGTGGTGAACGTCCCGGTGGAGTAGAGCGACACGGTGCCCGACGCCGTCGTGATCAGGCCGCCGGTGAGGCTCGACGTCGGATTGCCGTTGGCCCCGATCGTGGCGCTTCGGCCGTTGAGGTCGAGGGTGGCGTTGTTCACGTTCATCACGACGCCGCCGCCCGGGCTGAGCACGCCGGTCGAGCCGATCTGATAGGTGCCACCGCTGATGGTGTGGGCGCCCGTGATGTTGTCGGTGCCCGTGAGCACGAGAAGTCCGGAGCCGTACTTCGTGAACGAGTTACTGCCGCCGAGCGATCCGCTGAGTGTGAGTGTGCCGGAATCGACGCCGAATCCCACCGCCGCGGTCGTCGTGATCGGGCCGCTGTAGGTGTTCGAGCCGCTGATGCTGCGGAGGCCGCCGTCGGCGTTCACGCCGGTGCTGCCGAGCGACAGTGGCCGGCTGATCGTGACACCACCCTGCAACTGCAGCGCAGCCCCCGACCCCACGGTGACCGTGCCCGTGCTGGTGCCGAGCGCCGAGGAGTTTTGCACGTTGAGGGCACCGCCGGTGATGCTCGTGGTGCCGGAGTAGGTGTTCGCCGCGGTGAGGATCTGCGTGCCGCCTCCCGACTTGACCAGGCTCGTGGTGCCCGACGCGCCGTTGGCGATGATGCCGTCGAACTGTGACGTTCCCGAGGTCAGACCGATTGTCAGGGCGGCCGCCGTGGCGTTGCCGTTGTCGACCGTGCCGGAGCCGGTCAGGCCCGCGATCGTGGGCGAGAAGCCGTTGAGGCGCAGGATGGCCCCGCTGGCGACGCTGACGGCGTTCGCCCCGGACGCGTTCAGGGCGCCGGTGTTGGAGAGTTGTAGCACGCCGGCGTTAACGTTGAGCCCCCCGGTGAACGTGTTGTTGCCAGCCAGGATGAGCGTGCCAATTTCGGTCTTGCTCAGCGAAAACGTGCCGGAGATCGGAGCGTTCATCGTCACCGTGCCCACCTGCGAGGCGGTCGTGTTGACCCCGCCGACCTGGATCGCCAGCGGGCCCGTCAGGGTGGGGTAGGTGCCGTTGACGACGATCGGAGCGGTCGCCGCGTCGTCGGAGTTGAAGACGACCGATCCTGCCGACGGAAAGGACACGTTCGTCGAACTGATGGTCAGCGTGCCGGAACGGGTGCTGATGCCACCGCCGCTGGCGAGGGTGACCGTGTTGCCGAGCGTGAAACTCGAGTTGATCGAGAAGAAGTTCAGGGTCGCGCCGCTGCCCACGCTGATCGTCGAGCCGTTGATGTTCGCCACCTGATTGGCCACGAACAGCCGGCCGCCGTTGAGCGTGATCGGGCCGATGTTGTTGGTGCCCGACGACTGCTGCAGGATGATGTCATTGGAAGTATTCGAGAAGCCACCGCCGCCGGTCATCGAGCCTGTGAAATACAGCGGCACGTTCGCGGCATCGAAGACGGCCCCGCCGGATGTCAGCGAGATCGGGCGGGCGATCGTGACGATAGAAGCTCCGGTCGTCTGCAGCGTGGCGCCGTTGGTGAACGCCATCGTGCCGGTCGCGCCGGTGAAGATGTTGGTCCCACCGATCGCCACGGTGCCCGCGCTGAACGAGGAGTTGCCCGTGGCGGTGCCCGCCGTGCCAGACAGCGTGAGCTTCCCGGCACCGTCCTTGATGATGCCGCCGGTGCCGATCGAGATCGTGTTGCTGACGGTCGTGTCGCCGGCGCCGCCGAACGTCAGGCTCACGTTCGTGCCGCCGACCGTGCCGGAGAGCGTGAGGAGATCGGCGTCGGAGTTGATGCGGGTGGCACCGGCGAGCGTGATGCCGGCGCTGATGCCGTTGGTGCCGCTGACGTTTCGCAGGGCACCGCCGTTGGAAACGCCCGTGCCGCTGAGGCTGAGCCGGCGGGCGAGCGTGCCGGAATTTTGGAGTTCCAGGGCACCACCGCTCGACACCGTGGCCGTGCCGGTGGTGCCGAGGGCGAACCTATTGCGGACGTTGAGCACGCCGCCCGCCGCGACCGTGCTGCCGCCGGTGAAGGCGTTGCTGCTCGTCACGACCGTCTTGCCGGAGCCCTGCTGGGCGATGCCGAAGTTGGTGCCGCCGAGGGTGGCCGAGATGGTGCCCGAGGTCGTGCTGAAATTCGCGGTGCTCGTGAGCGTGCCCGTGGTGCCGACGATGTTGCCGCTCGTGAGCGTGACCTGGCCGACCGAGTCGCTGAACGACGCGATGTCGAGCACGCCGCCGTTGAGCGTGATGCCGCCCGTGCTGAGCGCGTTGGCGACGCCGTAGGCGAGCGTGCCGCCGGAGATCGTGGTCAGGCCGGTGTACGTGTTGGCGGCCGAGAGCGTGAGCCTGCCGGCACCGCTTTTCGCGAGGGTGCCCGTGGTCGTGGCGATCGTGCCCGTGATCCTCGTGTCACCGGCACCGGCGATCGTGAGGTTTTGGGTGGCGCCTCTGATGCTGCCCGAGAGCGTCAGCACGCCCGCATCCGAACCGATCGTCGATGAGGCGGAGAGCGTGATCAGCCCGCCGTAGGTGTTCGTGCCGCTGATGTTGCGGAGGGCACCCCCCGAGGAGATGCCCGCACCGGAGAGCGAGAGAGCCTCGGCGCCGATCGTGATCCCGCTCTCGCTCTGCAGTTCGAGGGCCGCGCCGCTCTGCACCGTCGTGCCGTTCGCCGTCCCACCGAGCCCAGTGGCATTCTGAATGTTCAGGGCGCCGGACACGACCGTGGTCGTACCCGAGTACGTGTTGGCTCCCGTCAGCGTGGTCCTGGCGTTGCTGCCGCTTGCAGCGCTGAAGTTGAGACCCTGCGTGCCGGTGACAGTGCTGGTGATCAAGAGCCCGCCCGAGCCGGAGTTAATCGTGAACGCTTGCGCGCCGCCCGTCACTCCCAGAAACGCGAGGCTGATGGTCTGCAGGTTCGATGACGTGGTCGAAATGATGGTGGCGTTGGCACCGTTGTTCCCGTTCAACGACATCCCAGAGCCAGTCAGCACGAAGGCGCCGGCGGTATTGCTGAAACCGATGGACTGATTCGTGCCGGTTGCCGTTGCGCTCGCGAAGTTGTTGGTGCTCGTGAGCCGGAGCGTGCCGCTGAACTGGAGAGTGTCGTTGCCGTCCGGAAGGCCCCCCGACCAATTGTTGGCGTCAGTCCACAAACTGGTTGTGCCGGAAGTCCCGGTCCAGATACGGGTCCCAGCGAGCGCCTCACCGGCAACCCCGATCGACAACAGGGCGACGAGGCAGCCGATCGCCGCCCGCACGGCGGCCGGGGCCGTGCAACGCTGCAACACCATCCGCGACAGGCCTGTTTCCACGAGATGTCCCATAAGAGAACCGATCTTTCCGTTCATTTGATCATTCCCAGGCCAGCGCCGAACGAACTGCCGCGGGCATGGATGCCCAGCGGCCGACGCGATCAGCTTCCGTGTCTGCCAGATCCAACGTGTCGACAGGATTCCAATCGTCGGTGAGCACCCGACCAGCCGGCCATTCGATGGCTGGCACATCGAGCCAGGTGAACGTTCTCGGGCCGTC
>JBIIUP010000115.1:0-9616 GCA_044339885.1 Pirellulales bacterium
CCCAGATGGGCGGCATGCCGCTGCTCTCCCGCGAGACCGAGGTCTCGAACGCCCGCGAGATCGAGCGATGGCGGCGCCGCTTCCGCCGCACGCTCCTGGCCAACGACTTCGTGCTCGCCGGCGCGGTGTCCCTGCTGGAGCAGGTGCAGGCGGGCCGGTTGCGGCTCGACCGGACCATCGAGGTGTCGGTGACGAACACCGGAGAGAAGCGGCGGATCCTCAAGCGGCTGTCGCCGAACCTCGCCACGCTGCGAAGGATCGAGGAGGAGAAGCGGCGGCTGTTCCGCGTGGCGATGTCGCGGAGCATGCCCCTGGAGCGGCGCCGTGCGGCCTGGCGGCGGCTGGTGCGGCAGCGGAACAAGGCGGTCCGGCTGGTCGAGGAGATGAACCTCCGCATCCAGCGGCTCTACCCGCTCCTGAAGGACCTGCGGTCCAAGGCCGCCCGCCTGGCCGCGATCCGCGACGAGGCGGCCGCCGTGGCCGGCGCCGGAGAGCGGCAGCGGCTCGTCGTCGAGCAGCGGCGGATCCTGCTGTCGACGCGGGAGAGCCGCAGCACGCTGGAGCGGCGGCTCGCCCGCCTCGGCGACCTGCAGCGGCGGTACGACGCCGCCAAGCGGGATCTGGCCGAGGGCAACCTGCGGCTGGTGATCTCGATCGCCAAGCGGTACCGCAACCGGGGCCTGTCCTTCCTCGACCTCATCCAGGAGGGCAACTCGGGCCTCATGCGGGCCGTGGACAAGTTCGAGCACGCCCGGGGCTTCAAGTTCTCGACCTACGCGACCTGGTGGATCCGGCAGGCCATCACCCGGGCCATCGCCGACCAGAGCCGGACCATCCGCGTGCCGGTCCACATGGTCGACACCATGACGAAGATGCGGAACCTCTCCCGGCAGCTGCTCCAGGAGCACGGCCGCGAGGCGACGGTCGAGGAACTCGCCGCGCGGGCGGGCGTGTCGGTCGAGGAGGCAGAGTGCGTCTGGCGGATGTCGCGCCGGCCGGTGTCGCTCGATCAGCCGCTGGGCGAGGGTGAGGACTCGACCACGGGCGAGTTCGTGCGGGACCACCGCGAGGACGACCCGCTGGCCGACGTGAACCGGCAGTCGCTCCGCTCGAGCATCGCCCGGGCGCTCGACGGCCTCTCCTACCGCGAGCGGGAGATCATCCGGCTGCGGTTCGGGCTCGCCGACGGCTACAGCTACACGCTCGAGGAGGTGGGCACGATCTTCGACGTCACCCGCGAGCGGGTGCGGCAGATCGAGGCCAAGGCCGTCGAGAAGCTGCGGCAGCCCGGCCTCGAGGTCGACCTCGCGGGATTCATGGACGACGCCGTCGTCGAGCGGGCCCGGCGTCCGCGGGAGCCCAAGGCCGTGGCCGTGGTGCCGGCCCACGAGGAGGGGGAACTGGTGACGTCGGGAGTCTGAGCGACTCCAACTTTCCACGCGAGTCGGAGCATACCCCTGCCGAGAAACTGCGCGGGGCGGTCCGAACTCAGCGCGGGGCTGCCCATTCCCTCGAGACGGCGTTGGTGGCCAGCGAAGCCCGGAGGGCAAAAGCGCAGACACCTTCGAGCGAGCGAAGGTCAGGATGACCGGAGCGAGCGTCCGGCGAGAGGGTGTGGGCAGCCCCGAGCCACGCCAGACGCGGATCCACCTGCCCTTCATCCGCCGTGCCGAACAGGATCGCCACGAGGGCCGGCCGTTACGCCGACTTCGCCTCGTCGAGCGCCTGCTGCAGCTTCACCTTGGGCTGCACACCCATGAACTGCTGCACGAGGCGGCCGCCGCTGAAGATCATGATCGTCGGGATGCTGGCCACGTTGTAGGTCATCGCCAAGCCGTTGTTGTCGTCGACGTTGACCTTGCCGACCTTGAACGAGCCGGCATTCTCCACGGCGAGCTCCTCGATCGTCGGGCCGATCATCCGGCAGGGGCCGCACCAGGGGGCCCAGAAGTCCACGAGCACGGGCACCGAGGACTCGAGGACGTCGCTCTGGAAGTTGGAATCGGTGAATTCAAGGGCGGCTCCCATGGCTGACGGTCTCTCCTCGAGGTGGCGATGTCGTGCGGCCCGGGGGCCGCGGTAGGATGCCGATCCGGGCGACCGCCAGTGGTCGTCCGAACGTGGCGGCGACAGTATAGCGGCAGCCTCGATCCGCGGCCCGTCCGGGGTCGGTGGCGGCTTCTGGGTCGGCGGCGGGAGACGGGTGGAGACGGTTTGTCATGGGCAGCGCCGGAAGTCGGGAGTCGGTCGGTCGGTCGCGGTGCTGGCTGGTGTCGCGGTCGGCGTCGGGAGCCTGGGGAAGGCTGGCCGAGTTGCCGTGGGATTCGGCGGAGCAGCCGGCCGACGAGGCGGTCGTGATCGTCGAGGCCGCCGGCTTCAACTACAAGGACGCCCTGGCCTGCGCGGGCCATCCCGGCGTGATGCGGCTCGACCCGCTCGTGCCCGGCATCGACGCGGCCGGCCGCCTGGCCGCCGCTGCCGGGGGCATGGCGGCCGGGGCGCCGGTGATCGTCACCGCCCACGGCATGGGGGAGCACCGCCACGGGGGCTTCGCGACGCACGTGCGGATGCCGACCGCGGCGATCCTGCCCCGCCCGGCGGGGCTCGACGCGGTCGCCGCGATGGCCTTCGGCACCGCGGGACTGACGGTGATCCTGGCGTGCGAACGCCTGGCGGCGCTCGTGGAGGACGGCGGGGAAGCGGAGTGGCTGGTGACCGGCGCCAGCGGCGGCGTGGGCATGCTGGCCGTGGCCCGGCTGGCCGCCGCCGGCCATCGCGTGGTCGCCGCCTCCCGCAAGCCCGCCGCCCGGGAGGCGCTCTCGGCCCTGGGGGCGGCCGTCGTCGCGACGCCCGACGAGATCGTCGACCCCGGGAGCAAGTCGCTGGCCCGGGGCCGGTGGGCGGGTGTGATCGACACGGTCGGCGGTCCCCTGCTCGCCGACGTGCTGCGATCCGTGCGGGTCGGCGGTGCGGTGGCCGCGGTCGGCATGGCGGGGGGGCACGACCTCGTCACGACGGTCCACCCGTTCATCCTCCGCGGGGTCACGCTCACCGGGATCGATACCGCAATGCGGCCGACGCCGGCCGACCGCCGGCGGTTGTGGGACGAATTGGCCGGCTTCTGGCCGCGGATCAGGGACGTCTTCCCGATCACGAGGCTCGCGCTGGCCGACGTCGGCGACTGGGGGTCACGGATGCTCCGCGGCGAGACGAGCGGCCGGGGCGTCGTCTTGCCATGAGCGGCACGACCGGGTCGAACGGGACGGGTGGTCCGCACCGGATTCGGCTCACGGCGGCATGGGAACCGCCGCCGGGTGGCGTCGGGCCGTGGCGCCGCTCGTTTGGCAGGCCGGCTGGGCTCGGGCCCGGGGATCGCGTGTGGCTCGTCTTCCAGCGGCCCGCGGCAGACGGGCTCGCGGTCAACGGCTCGGCCTTGACCCTCGCGGCTGAGGGAACCGGCGCCTGGCGGGCCGACGTCACCGGCCTGCTCCGTGACCGCAACGAGCTCGTCGTGGCGTTCGCGACGACCACGCCCGCGCCGCAGGACGACGCCCGCCGCCGCCAGTTGCCCGAGGGGCACGGCGAGGTGTTCCTGGAGATCGTCGCGGCCTCGTGAGCCCCCTCGGGGCGTCGGCACGTCCTTGACACGCCATCGCGACGGTCGCTACGAAGACGGTACCGGCTGCGGCGGGCCGGTGCATCGCGCTGCAGCCACCCGTCTTCCAGCAACCCGTCTTCCAGGAGTCACAGGTCATGTCGGTCATTCGCGTGGGGAGCACCTCCAAGTACTCAGACGGCTGGGATCAGATCTTCGGCGGCACGAAGGCCGGCCGGGGCACGGGCCAGTCCGGCCGCGGCACGGGCAAGGCGGCCTCGAAGAAGACCCGCCAGGCCGCCGGCCGGCAGGCCAAGGCGAAGGCCGCGGCCAAGCCGTTCGCCGTGAAGGCCGCCAAGAAGAACAAGAAGAAGATGTCGGCCCGCAAGCGCCGCTGAGGTCAGCCGCGGCCGAGCTCGCGGGCCCGCGCCGTGGCGGCGACGACGGCCGCGGCGACGGCCTGGGGCACGCCCCGGTCCCGCAGGGTGTTCAGCCCGGCGAGCGTCGTGCCGCCGGGGCTCGTGACGCGGTCCCGGACCACGGCCGGATGCTCGCGGGTCTGCTCGAGCAGGGCGCCGGTTCCGGCGAGCGTCTCGACGGCCAGCGCCAGGGCGAGGTCCTCGGGCAGCCCCGCCTCGACGCCGCCGGCCGCGAGGGCCTCCACGACGAGGGCCAGGAAGCCCGGCCCCGAACCGGAGAGGCCCGTCACCGCGTCGAGCAGGTCCTCGTCGACCTCGTGGACGTGGCCGACAGACCGCAACAGTTCCAGGACGCGGTCGACGACCGCCGCCGGCACGGCCGGGGTCCGGCAGACGGCCGAGACCCCGCGGCCCACGAGGCTCGGGGTGTTGGGCATCACGCGAATGACCCGGGGCGTGCCGGTCAGCGCGGCGAGCCTCGCGGTCGGCAGTCCCGCCACGATCGAGACGACCGTGGCGTCGGGGCGGAGCGCGGCGGCGATCTCGCCGCAGGCGGCCGCGGCCATCTGCGGCTTGACGGCGAGCAGCACCAGCGCCGCCGAAGCGGCCGCCTCGGCCCCGCTGGCGGCGAACCGCACGCCCGCGACGCGGGCCGCCAGTTGGCTGCGGGCCTCGGCCGCCGGGTCGTAGACGGTGATCTCCGCCGGGGCCACGAGCCCCGCGCGGGTGAACCCCTCGGCGAGGGCGAGGGCCATGCGGCCGCCGCCGATCATGGCGATCCCGCCGGAACCGGCCGGTCCCGGGGCGGCGGAGGATGTGGCGTTCATGGCGTCGGCTCCGCGGCGAGCGCCGCCTCGAGAGCGTCGAGGTCGAGGCGGCTGGCCCAGATCTGGCTGGCGGCACCGCGGCCGCCGGAGTCGCCGCCGCGGCCGGCCGTCCACACCAGGAGGCCGCCGTCGGGAGAGAACGCCGGCAGGACGTCGGCCCCGGGGTGATCGGTGAGCCGCAGCGGGGTGCCGATGGAAAAGCCGTCGTCGGTCGCGCGGAAGCGGGCGATCCAGAGGTCGTAGTTGGGCCGCTGCGTCGCGTCGGAGTGGTCCGCGCCGGACCACACGAGCCAGGGCCGCGTCGGATGCCAGAACGGCGCCCAGCGAACCCCCTTGCCGCTCGTCAGGGGCGTGTCCATCGAGCCGTCGGCCTTCATGACGTGGATCTGGAGCATGTCCTTCTCCGCGCGGTCGGTGCGGTAGGCGATCCAGCGGCCGTCCGGGGAGTAGAACGGCCCGCCATCGTAGCCGGCCGCGGCCGTGAGCCGACGGAGGTCGGAGCCGTCAACGGCCATCGAGTAGATGTCGGGGTCGCCGTCGCGGTCGCTCACGAAGAGCACCCGCCGGCCGTCGGGCGAGAACGAGCACTCCGCGTCGTAGCCCGGTGTCGCCGTGAGCCGTTCGAGGCTCGTGGCCGGGCCGTCGAGCGTCGCGACGAACAGGTCCATCGCGGGATCGAAGTCCCACTGGTAGCGGCGGCGCCGGCCGCTCCGGGCGTCGTCCTCGGCCTGGCGCCGGGCCGCCGCCTCGGTCGCCTCGAGGTTCGGGTCGAGGTGGCTCGACGCGAAGAGCAGCCGCCTCCCGTCGGGCGAGAACCAGGCGCAGGTGGTCCTGCCCCGGCCGGGGCTCACCCGGCGCGGCGGCATCGGCCGCAGCGACCGCGGATCGAGGTCCTGGACGTAGATCTGGTAGAAGGGATAGCCCGCGGGCACCGCCTGGTAGGCCAGCCGCCGGCCGTCCGGGCTGACGTAGCCCTCGCCGGCCTTGGTCATCCCCTCGGTGAGCTGCGCGGGAACGCCGAGGAACCGCCGCTCGAGCGGGGAACGGGGGTCGGGCTCGTCCGCCATGCCGCCGGCCGGCGGCATGAGGAGGGCTGCGGCGAGGAGCAGCTTGCAGGTTTTCCGCATCCGGCCCAGTATAGCCGCGTCACTGGCAATCCTCGGAGGCTCGACGGCGTGAAGATCTACACCAAGACCGGTGATGCGGGTGAGACCGGGCTCTTCGGCGGGCCCCGGGTCCGCAAGGACCACGCCCGGATCGAGGCGTTCGGCACGGTCGACGAACTCAACAGCCACCTCGGCGTCGTCCGCACGCTGCCGCACGCCGCCCCCTTCGACCCGCTCCTCCGCCGCGTGCAGTGCGAGCTGTTCGATCTCGGCGCCCAGCTGGCCACCCCGGCCTCCGACGACGAGCGGATCACGGCGGGGCACGTCGAGGCCCTCGAACGGGAGATCGATCTCCACGAGCAGACGCTCGAACCGCTGGCCTGCTTCATCCTGCCGACCGGCACGCCCCTGGCGGCGGCGATCCACGTCGCCCGCACGGTCTGCCGGCGGGCCGAGCGGAGGGTTGTGACGCTCTCCGTCCAGCCGGGCGCCACGATCCCGGCCAACGCGATCGAATATCTCAACCGGCTCGGGGACCTGCTGTTCGTGATGGCCCGGGTGGCGAACCGGCGGGCGGACGTCTCCGACGATCCGTGGATCCCGGCATGAGCGGGCCGGCCGCCTCCGCCGACCGGCCCGCGGAACCGCGGGCCGCGGCTGCGGTGCGGGAGCTGCGGCGGACGGTCGCCGCGGCGCATGCAGCCGGCGGCGCTGGCGTGGCCACGACCCGGCTCATGGCGGAACTCTGCGACGGGATCGTCCGTGATGTCTGGGAAGAGGTCTGCGGGAGCCTCCCGCAGACCGCGGCCGGCGGGATGGCGGTCGTCGCCGTCGGCGGGTATGGCCGCCGCGAGATGGCCCCCCACTCCGACGTCGACCTCATGGTGCTGCACGACGGCTCGGCCGGCGCGGCCGAGCCCGTCGCCGAGGCGGCCCGACGGCTGCTCCAGGATCTCTTCGACGCCGGCCTGCAGGTGGGGCAGAGCGTCCGCACGGCGGCCCAGGCCTGCCGGCTGGCGGCGGAGGATGCGACGATCGCCAGCAGCCTGCTCGACCTCAGGCCGGTGGCGGGCGATCGCGGTCTGGCGGAGCGACTGGCCGCCCGGCTGTCGGCCGCGGTCCGCCGGGCGCCGCGGAGGTTCGCGGCGCAGCTCGTCGCCGCCCGCCGCGCCGAGGCCGACAAGTACGGCCAGACCGTCTCGCTCCTGGAGCCGAACGTGAAGCGGTCGCCCGGCGGGCTGCGGGACATCCAGCTCGTCCACTGGCTGGGCATCGTGCTCCACGCCGCAGACACCCTCGACGACCTCGTCGCGGCGGGAGGCCTGTCGGCGGCGGATGCCGCCGCTACGGCCGCGGCCGCCGACTTTCTCTGGCGGGTCCGCGTCGACCTGCACCTCGGGGCCGGCCGGTGCGCCGACGACCTCACTCGGGAGGAGCAGGCACGGATCGCGGCGGCCCGTGGCATCGAGTCCACCGCCGGACTGCTGGGCGTGGAGGTCTTCATGCGCGAGTACTTCGGCCACACGCGGCGGGTCGCCCAGGTCGTCGAATCCCTCGCGCACGGCCTCCATCGGCCCGGCCCTCTGCGGCGGGCCGCGGCCGGCATCCTCGGCCAGCGTGTCGACGGCCTGTTCCGGGTCGGGCCGCAGGACGTCGCGGCGCTGCCGGGGTACCGCGACCGCGTGGCCGGCGGGGCGGACACGATTCTGCGGCTCGTCGAACTGGCCCAGCGGCACGGACTGCCGATCGAGCCGGCCACGTGGGAGGAGGTGCGGAACCGGTCGGCGGACCTCCGGGACGACCCGGGGCCGGCCGCCACGGCCGCCTTCCTGCGGCTGTTCGACCGGCCCGACGGGCTGGCCGACGCGCTGCGCCGGCTGCTCGATGCGGGCCTGCTGGAGCGGTTCGTGCCGCCGTTCGCCCACGCGCGGAACCTGCTGCAGTTCAACAACTACCACAAGTACACCGTCGACGAGCACTCCATCCTCACCGTCGAGCGGGCCGCGGCGCTGGGCCGCGACGACGGCTGGTTGGGGGCCGCGTGGCGCGAGCTCGGGCGGCACCGCCCGCTGCTGCTGGCCTGCCTCGTCCACGACCTCGGCAAGGGCTTCCCGGAGGACCACAGCGAGTTGGGCGCCCGCCTCGCCCGCGACGTCGCGGTCCGCCTCGGCCTCGGGTCCGACGAGGGCGAGATCGTCGAATTCCTCGTACTGAAGCACCTGGCGATGGCCCACCTGGCCTTCCGGCGCGACACGGGGGACGACAGCCTCGTCGTCCGCTTCGCCAGCGACGTCGGGTCGCCGGAGATGCTGCGGATGCTCGCCCTGCTGACGGCGGCCGACGTGGCCGCGGTGGGGCCGGGCACGTGGACGAAGTGGAAGGCCGATCTGCTCGGCGAGCTCTACGCCCGCGCCCTCGGCCACCTCGACGGCACGAGCCCGTCCGCCGCGGCCGACCGCACGCGGCGGGAGCTCGACGCGCTCGTCTCCGGCCGCGATCCCGACGATCCCGTCGCGCGGCTGGCGGCGCGGCTGCCGGTGTCGTACCTGCGGGACACCGCCTCCCCCCGCATCGTCGAGGAGCTCGGCCGCGTCGCCCGCCTGCCGCCCGACGGCGTCTTCGCCTTCGCCCGCTGGCAGCCCGAGACCTCGACCGTGGCCGTCACCGTCGGCACCCGCGAGGACGTCGCGCCGGGCATCTTCCATCGCGTGACGGCGGCGCTGGCCGCGGAGCGGCTGCAGGTCCTCGCCGCCGGCATCCACACCCTCGAAGAAGGGATCGTCCTCGACCACTTCACGGCGCTCGATCCCGACTTCGCCGGCGAGCCGCCGGCGAGCCGGCTGGCGGAGATCGCGGCGGCGATTCGCGCGGCGGTCAAGGCGGAGCGGCCGCCGGCCGTGGCCCGCGTCTGGAATCCCTTCGCCCCGCGGCCCGCCGCGGCCGCGCCGGTCCGCGTGCGGTTCGACAACGAGAGTTCGGCGCAGGACACGATCGTCGAGGTGTTCGCCACGGATGCCCCGGGCCTCCTCTCCGGGGTGGCCCGCGCGATCTTCGAGGCCGGCCTGTCGGTGCGGTCCGCGAGGATCGGCACCCACCTCGACCAGGTCGTCGACGCCTTCCACGTCGTCGACGCGACCGGCGGGAAGCTCACCGACCCAGGCCGCCTCGCGGCGCTCCGGCAGGCGATCGAGGCGGCCGCGGGGCCGGTCACCGGGCCCGGCGGCGGGCGGGCGTCGTGAGCGGCCGCCGGCCTGGCCAGTCTGGACAGTTGGCGGCGCGAGCGGCTTTGAGATGCACGACGCTTTAAACCAGGTGTCGAGGTGAAGGGGGTCGGCGAACGCTCGAGGAGCCTTGGGCCGGCGCGGCCTACAGCGACAATCCGCAGGACCGCGCAGCGGCGACTTTTGCCGCCCCCGAGCCGGCTCTCCACAACATGACGAATGCGGTCTAACATGAAGAGGCGCAGGGACGCGTTCCTCCCCGGGAGCGTGCCATGCCTGCCACCGCCGAAGCCCCGGCCGCCGAACCTCGGCCCGCCGGCAGCACCGCCACAACGCTCCGCGTCGGTCTCGTGGGCTGCGGCGCGTTCGCCCGATTCTCAATGGGCCGGTACAAGCTCCTGCCGGGGGTCACGATCCAGGCCGTGGCCGACGTCGATCCCGCCGCGGC
>JBIIUP010000116.1:0-9615 GCA_044339885.1 Pirellulales bacterium
CCGGGCGACGCTGCATGGAGAGGGCCTGGCGAGTGACGGACGCTCGGGCGGGTGCGGAAACTATTCGGCCGGCGGGGGATCCGCGGCCGGAGGGGCGGATTCCGTCGCGGTCGCCGTCTCGGCGGGAGCCACGGACGCCGCCTCGGGCTCGGCGACGGCTGCCGTGGCCTCCGCGGCGGGCTCGCCCTTCGGTGCCGGCACGAAGGCGGGCTCGCCGGCATCGGGCACGATCTTCGGCATGGACAGCTTGGCGCGGGCGGCCTCCATCGCCTTGACGTGCGTGCCGTTGGAACCGTACTTCTTGAAGAGCACGCGGACGGCGTCGCTGGGCTGGGCGCCGACGGAGACCCAGTATTCGTACCGCGGTCCGTTGAGCGTGCAGCGGGCGTCGGTCTCGGCCACGTGTGGGTCGTAGGTGCCGAGCTCCTCGATCACGCGGCCGTCCCGCGGGCTGCGGCGGTCCGCGGCACAGATCCGGTAATACTCGCGGTTCTTCCGCCCCATCCGCTTCATACGAATCACGACTGCCACGGTCTGGTCTCTCCGAAAAAAGGTCTCTGTCGCCGAGCCCCATAGCGTACCCGACGCCCGGCGGAACCCAAGGGCGGCTGCGGGACCGGCTTTTTCCGGGGTAAAACCGGGTCCGGCGGATCCGGGCTGGGCGGCCCGGCGTCGCGGCCGCTGCAATCGCGGCCGCAACGTCGGGCCGCCACCGCCGTTGAACGATCGATCCGGGGAACGCCCCCGAGGGGGCTGGGACCATGACACGACCGACGCACCTGAGGCTCCTCGTCGGCGTCGCGATGCTGGCCGGCGTGGCCGGCGTGGCCGTCGCGACCGCCGCCGACCGGCCGCGCGGCCGCAACCCGCGGGGTGCCCGGCTTCCGGTCGCGGTCACGACGCCGCCACCAGGCCCCGTGATGGACGTGCCGCCCGTGGATCGCGCGGCCCGCCCGGCCGTGGCGCGGGCCGCGGCCGCGATCGACCGGCTGCTCGCCGACCGCTGGCGGGAGCACGGCGTCCGCCCGTCGCCGCCGCTCACCGACTCCCAGTTCGTCCGCCGGGCGTACCTGGAGATCGGCGGCCGCATTCCGAGTCACGACGAGACGGTGGCGTTTCTGGGCGACGAGTCGGCCGACAAGCGGGCTGCCCTCGTCGACCGGCTCCTCGGCAGTCCCGATTTCGTCAGCCACTTCTACAACTTCTGGGCCGACATCCTCCGGCTCACCGAGCGGCCCCAGCGGCAGCTGCCGTTCGAGCCCTACCTCGACTCCGTCAAGCAAGCCATTCGCACCAACAAGCCGTACGACGACTGGGTGCGGGAGCTGCTCACGGCCGACGGCCGGCTCTGGGAGAACCCGGCCGTCGGCTTCCAGCTCCGCGACGCGGGGATGCCCCTGCCCTACGTCGACAACACGGTCCGCGTGTTCCTCGGCACGCAGATCGGCTGCGCCCAGTGTCACGACCATCCGTTCGATCAATGGACGCAGCGCCAGTTCTACGAGCTGGCGGCCTTCACCGCGGGCACGCGGATGCGTCCGGGCGCCGGCAAGGCGGCGGTCACGCGGGGCGGGCGGCGGGAGCGACCCCCGTCCGCCGTCGCGGCCCTCGTCCGCGAGGCCAAGGAGACGAAGGGCAAGAAGGCCGGGCCGCTCGTCAACTTCATCCAGGCGAACGCGACGGTCGTGAGCTTCGCTCCGCGGAAGCTCGGCCTGCCGCACGATCCCCGCGACGATGACTCCGGTCCCCCGGCGCCCGTGACGCCGCGGGTGCCCTGGGGCGCGGTGCCCGCCGAGGCCGCGCATGCCGACGGGCGGCAGCAGTTCGCCGCGTGGCTCGTCGACCGCGACAACCGGCAGTTCGCCCGCACGATCGCCAACCGGCTGTGGCGGAAGCTCATGGGCGGAGGACTCGTCGAGCCCGTGGATGACTTCCGGGACGAGAACCCACCCTCCGACCCCGAACTCCTCGAGCGGCTCACCGACCTCGTGCTCGACCTCGATTTCGACCTCCGGGAATTCGTCCGCGTGATCGTCGCCACCGATGTCTGGAGCCGTCGGGCCGTGGTCCACGATCCGGCGTCGGGCAGTCCCTTCCGCTTTCCCGGCCCGGCGCTCAAGCGGATGACGGCCGAGCAGCTCTGGGACTCGATCCTCGTCCTCGTCGCCCGCAACCCGTGGGCGGTGCAGCGGCCCACGGCCGGCGACATCGCCGCCGTGGCGAGCGTCGATCTCGAGCACGCCACGCTGGCCGACGTCGAGGCCCGGTTCGACGACTTCATGGAGCGGTTCGGCCCCGCCCGCTATCAGCGGTCGCTCCAGCGGACCTGCGGCTACCGCGGCCAGCTGCTCATGCGGGCCAGCGAGATGCCGACGCCGCTGCCGCTGGGCCACTTCCTCCGCCAGTTCGGCCAGAGCGATCGGGAGACGATCGAGGGGGGGCGGACGGTGGCCACCGTGCCGCAGATCCTCGCGATGTTCAACGGGCCCATCACCCACGCCATGCTGGAGCAGGGCTCGGTGATCTACGACGAGGTCACGTCGCACGAGTCCGCGGAGGCGATCGACGTCGTCTTCCTGTCGGTGCTCTCCCGGCGGCCGTCGGCCGAGGACCGCACGTTCGCCTTCGAGGAATTGCGGACCGCCGAGGATTTCAACACCGGGTGCGGCAACCTCATCTGGGCCCTGCTCAACACCCGCGAATTCATCTTCATCCAGTGACCGCGGTCAGCGCGGAGGAGGCTTCGATGGACGGCATCACCGGGGGCGAAGGGGGGCGGCTCGGCCGCCGGGCGCTGATCGGCGGCCTGGCCCGCGCGGCCTGCGGGGTGTCGCTGCTCGACGGCTTCGCCGGCCGGCTCACCGCGGCCGAGAGGAGCGGTCGCTCCGCGAAGGCCGGCCGCAACCTGATCGTGCTGATGATGCGGGGCGGCATGACGCACCTCGACACCTTCGATCCCAAGCCGGGCCGCGCCGAGCAGGGGGGCACGCAGGCGATCCAGACGAAGACGCCGGGCGTGCTCTTCGGCGCGCACCTGCCGAAGCTCGCCGGACTGGCCGACAAGCTGGCCGTGATCCGCTCGCTGACGACCGAGACCGGCGCCCACGAGCAGGGCACCTACCTGATGCGCACCTCCTACGCGATGCTGAACGGCATCCAGCATCCGGCGCTCGGCTCGTGGGCCCTGCACGTGCAGGGCAACCGCAGCCGCGATCTGCCCGGCTACGTGCTCGTGGGCAACGGCAACGAGCACCCGGGCTGCGGGTTCCTCGACCCGGCGGTCACCCCCGTGCCGGTGGCCAATCCCGAACTCGGGCTCGAGAACAGGGTGCGGCCGGCCTACCTCACCGCGCAGAACTTCGACCGTCGGCTCGCGCTGGCCGAGCGGATCGATCGCGACTTCCGCCGGCTCCACGCCGGCCCGCAGATCGAGGCCTACGACCAGATGTACAAGGATGCGGTCAGGCTCCTGGGCAGCGTCGATCTGCAGGCCTTCGACATCTCCCGCGAGGACGAGAAGACGCGGAACCGCTACGGCGCCACCCGGCTCGGCCGCGGCTGCCTCCTGGCCCGCCGGCTCGTCGAGGCGGGCGTGCGGTGCGTGGAGGTGGAGCTCGGCGGCTGGGACATGCACCGCGAGCTCGCCGAGGAGCTTCCCGAGAACGCCGGCCAGCTCGACACGGCGCTGGCGGCGCTGCTCGGTGACCTGGAATCCCGCGGGCTCCTCGCTGCGACGCTCGTGGTCCTGGCCACGGAGTTCGGCCGCACGCCGAAGATCAACGAGAACGCCGGCCGCGACCACCATCCGGCGGTGTTCTCCTGTGTGCTCGCCGGCGCCGGCATCAAGGCGGGCGTCGTGCACGGTGCCTCCGACGAGCGCGGGCACGCGCCCGACCGCGACGCCGTCTCCGTGGCCGATTTCAACACCACGATCGCCGCGGCCTGCGGCCTGCCGTACGAGCAGGAGTTCACGGCCCCCAACGGCCGTCCGTTCAAGATCGGCGGTGGCGGCAGTCCGATCGCCGGCGTGCTGGCGTAGCGGAGAAACCGGGCTTCGGCCTGACGGCGGCAGGCGGCCCGGTGCCGCGGGCGTCAGCCCCGGGTCTCGCGCCGGCGGCGACGATCCTCCTTCTCCCGCTGCTTCTTGAGCTTCCGCCGCTGGTCCGCCGTGAGCCGCTTGCCGGTGTCCCCCTTGGGCTTGGCCAGCCGGGCGGCGGGGTTGGTGAACTGGGCCTGGAGCCGCTGCACCTGCTGCATCCGCTCCCGCATGCCCAGGCCGGCCATGCCCTTCATCATCGCGGCCATGCCGTCGAACTGCTTGACGAGGTCGCTCACCTCGTGCGGCTCCACCCCCGCGCCCCGGGCGATCCGGCGCCGCCGCGACTGGTCGACGAGCCGCGACGGGTTCCGCCGCTCCTCGGGGGTCATCGAGTCGATGACGCCGAAGAGCCGGTTCATGTCCTTCTCGAGGTCGCCCTGGCCGAGCATCTCCTGCATGCCCCCCATGCCCGGGATCATGCCGAGCACCTTGCCGAGCGGGCCGAGCCGGCGGGTCTGGCCGAGCATGCTCTTGAAGTCGTCGAGCGTGAACTCCCCCGTCTTCAGCCGCTCCTCCTGGCGGGCCATCTCCTCCTGGTCGAACTTCCGCTGCGCCTCCTCGACGAGCGAGACCACGTCGCCCATCCCGAGGATGCGGCCCGCCATCCGCTCGGGATGGAAGTCCTCCAGGGCCTCGATCTGCTCGCCGGTGCCGATGAACTTCACCGGCACGCCGGTCACGCTCTTGACCGAGAGCGCCGCGCCGCCGCGGGCGTCGCCGTCGAGCTTCGTGAGGATCACGCCGTCGAGTTCCAGCGCGTCGTGGAAGGCCTTGGCGCTCCGCACCGCGTCCTGGCCCGTCATCGCGTCGACGACGAGGTAGACCTGGTCGGGCCCCACGGTGCGGTCGATCCTGGCGAGCTCCTGCATGAGCGCCTCGTCGATCGCCAGCCGGCCGGCCGTGTCGAGGATGATCGCCGAGACGCCCTCCCGCCGCGCGCGGGCGACGCCGGCGTTGCAGACGGCGACGGGGTCGGTGGACGTGCCCCCGGGCATGTCGGCGGGCGTATGGACCGGCACGCCGAGCTGCCGGCCGAGCACGGTGAGCTGCTCGATGGCCGCGGGCCGCTGGAGGTCTGCGGCGACGAGCATCACTCCCCTGCCCTGGGCCAGGATCTTCTTCGCGAGCTTGGCGCAGGAGGTCGTCTTGCCGGAGCCCTGCAGGCCGCAGAGCATCAGGATCGTCGTGCGGCCGGCCTCGAGGTGGAGCGAATGGTCCACCGGCCCCATGAGGTCGACGAGCTCGCGGTGCACGATGCCCACGAGTTGCTGGGCCGGATCGAGCGACTCCAGAACCCGGCCGCCGGTCGCGTTGGCGGCGACGCGGTCGAGAAAGCCCTCGGCCACGTCGAAAGCGACGTCGGCCTCCAAGAGCGCGGTGCGGACCTGGGCGAGGCCCTCGCGCATGTTCGCCTCGCTGAGCCGTCCGCGGCCCCGCAGCGAGTTGAAGGCGGCGGTGAGCGACGAGGTCAGCGACTCGAACATGGCGGCTCCGGAATGCGGGAACCGCGGATTATACCCGGGCGGATGGGGCCGCCCGGACGGTCAGCTGAACGTTCCCTGCTCCGTCATGACCGGCATCGAGCCCGGCCCGGAGACCGCGTGGCCCTCGTCGCAGCACGGCGCGGCGGGGCCGCAGGACGGCCCGCAGGCGGGCGTGCATGCCGGTGCCGGTGCGCCGCACGGATCGGACTGCCGACCGCAGGGGGAGCGGAACTCCATGAACGACGGCCGACGGCAGCCGCCGAGGCCGCCGCTGCAGCCGGTGAGGGCCGGGAGGCTGCCGAGGACGAGGGCGATGCACAGCAAGCGGGACATGACGATTTCTCCACCGCGGGCGGATCGAACGATCCAGGGACGACGAGTGGCGTCGTCGCCGACGACGCCAGCGGAACCCTAGCTCACGTTTGCGGTGCAGGTCGGCGGCGGCGGCTGAATTCGGCGGCGGCCCCGCTCCGGCGGTGCGGTGGTGCCGGTGGTGCGGAGGACGCCGGCGCCGCCGCGGCACCGCGGCGGCGATACCGCTGCCGCGGACGTCCCGGCCGGACCGCGCGTGCTAGGTTTTTCGCGGGAACCCGCCACCGCGTCGGAGGCGGTCCGCCCACACCCGAGCCGAGCCATGCGCCCCGCCGTCCCGTCGCGCCCGCAGCCTTCCCGGGCGGTCTCCCACGTGGCGGCGGTGGCAGTGCTGGCAGTCTGCGTCTGGCTCGCTCCCCGCGGCGGCTCCAGCGCCAACGAGATGCCCCCGCCGGGATCGCGGGCACTCGCCACGGTCGATCCCCTGCCCGGCGACGACGCGGCCTGCCGCGCCGCCGACATCTGGATGGTGAGCACGCGGGGCCTGCCCGGCATCTGCCGGCTGCCGGAGTCGGCGGATCTCGACGTCCAGCGGCACTGCGACGACGGGCGGGGCAGCCGCTGGGAGCGGTCGGACGTCGCGACGCTCCTGGGGGAGCCTGAGCGGCCGCTGGTGATCTTCCTCCACGGCAACCGTTACGAACCGGCCGCCGCCAGGCGACAGGGTGTGCTGCTGGCGCGGCACCTGGCCGCGCGGTGCCCCTGCACCGGCCCGGTGCGGACGGTGATCTTCTCCTGGCCGAGCGCCCAGGATGGGCTGCTGCTGCGGGACGGCCGCGCGAAGTATCAGCGGGCCCACGCCGACGGCCACTACCTCGGCTGGCTCCTCGGGCAGGTCGATCCCGCGCGGCCGGTGGCGATCGTCGCCTACAGCTTCGGGGCGCTCATCACCCTGGAGGCGCTGGAGCACCTGGTGGAGGCGGAGCGGGCCGGGCGTTCGGACCTGGCCCCCTGGACGGTCCGGCAGGGGCGGACGCACCTGGTCTTCATCGCGCCGGCGGTGCGGTGCGACGCGCTGGCCCCGCGGGGTCCGTACCGCGACGCGTTCGCCTGCATCGACAGGCTCACGCTCATCATCAACTCGCGGGACGACGCTCTGCGGTTCTTCCCCTGGCTCGACCCGCGGGTGCGGGCCGACGCGCTGGGGTTCGTGGCGATGCCGCGGGCCTGGGTGCCGCCGGGCGTGGAGTTCTCCGCCACCGACGGGGCGGGGCTGATCGGCCGGCAGCACGGCCTGGCGTTGTACCTGGCGTCGCCGCCGCTCGCCCGCCGGATCTCGACGGGCGCCCTCGAGCGGCTCACCGATCCGGCCGACCGGCCCTGACGCTCAGCCGGTCCGCTGCGCCGCGAACCATTCGGCCGTCAGCAGGAGTCCCTGCTCCAGCGACACCCGCGGCTCCCAGCCCAGGACCGCCCGGGCGCTCGCGGCGTCGACGAGGTTGCTCCGCAGGTCGCCGGGCCGCGCCGATCCGTGGATCGGTGCGGGGAGCCCGCGGCCCGCGCCGCGGAGCCCGGCGATGGCCGCGCGGAGCATCCGCTCGAGGTCGTTGACGTCGGTGCCCAGGCCGGTGCCGATGTTGAGGCTCGTGAGCGTGCCGGGCCGCACCTCCGGCAGGTCGGCGGTGAGCGCGGTGAGATTGGCCCGGGCCACGTCGGGCCCGTAGACATAGTCCCGGACGTAGCGGCCGTCGCCGTTGATCGTCGCCGGCTCGCCCGCGAGCAGCTTCTTGGAGAAGATCGCCACCACGCCCGCCTCGCCGTGTGGATTCTGCCGGGGGCCGTAGACGTTGGAGTAGCGGAGCGCGACCGCCGCCATGCCGTGCTCGACGGCATAGAAGCGGAGGTATCGCTCGCCGACCCACTTGGTGATCCCGTAGGGGCTCACGGGGTCGGCCGGGGTGGTCTCCGCCGCCGGCGCGGTCACCTCGCCGTAGAGCACGCCCCCCGACGACGCGAAGACGAACCGGCGGACGCCCTGCCGCGCCGCCGCGTCGAGCACGTTCAGCAGGCCGATGCAGTTGACCTGGGCGTCGAAGAGCGGCTCGCGGACCGAGCGACTCACCGACATCTGGGCCGCCTGGTGGCAGATCGCGTCGGGCTTCTCGGCGGCCACGACGCGGGCCACCGCCGGTGAGTCGACGATGTCCACGACGTGCAGCGGCACGCCGGCCGGCAGGTTGTCGCGCGAGCCGCTCGAGAGGTCGTCGACGACGGCCACGCCGTGACCGGCGGCCAGGAGAGCGTCGACGATGTGGCTGCCGATGAACCCGGCGCCGCCGGTGACCAGGACCTTCATGGGGGACCTCCTCCGAGAGTGAGCGGAGCATAGCGGCTGGCGGGCCGGCGAGGCATACTAAACGGGTTTCCGTCGCGACCGGTCGCGTCGTGGACGCCCGCCGCCCCCGAGGACTCCCGATGGCCACCCTTTCGACCCCGCCGGCCGCCGGCACGCTCAGCGACGACGACGTCGCCGCGATCGACCGGCTGCGGGCCGCCTATTCCCGGCTCAAGCGGGAACTGGCCCGCGTCATCATCGGCCAGGAGGAGACGATCGACCGGCTGGCCGTCTGCATGTTCGCCCGGGGCCACGCCCTCCTCATGGGCGTGCCCGGCCTGGCCAAGACGCTCCTGGTCGCCAAGCTCGCCGAGACGGTGTCGCTGAAGTTCAGCCGCATCCAGTTCACGCCCGACCTCATGCCGATGGACATCACCGGCACCGACATCCTCCAGGAGACCGCCGAAGGCCGTCGCGAATTCCAGTTCGTGCCGGGCCCCGTGTTCGCCAACATCGTGCTCGCCGACGAGATCAACCGCGCCCCCCCGAAGACGCAGGCCGCGATGCTCGAGGCGATGCAGGAGCACAAGGTGACGGTCGTCGGCAAGACCTCGCGGCTCTCCCCGCCGTTCTTCGTGCTGGCCACGCAGAACCCGGTCGAACAGGAGGGCACCTATCCCCTGCCCGAGGCGCAGCTCGACCGGTTCATGTTCCTCATCGAGGTCGACTACCCGACGGAGGAGGAGGAGGTGGCGATCGCCCGCACGACGACCGGCGACGCGCCGGTCACGCTCGACCACGTGCTGACGGCGCAGGAGATCATCGACTTCCAGCACCTCGTGCGGCGGGTGCCGGTGCCCGACCATATCTACCGCTTCGCGGCCCGGCTGGTCCGCAAGACCCGGCCCCGCGGGCCGACCGCCCCGCCGTGGCTGAAGCCGCTCGTCTCCTGGGGCGCCGGGCCGCGGGCCGTGCAGAACCTGATCCTGGGGGCGAAGTCGCGGGCGGCGCTGGAGGGCAGCTACATGGCGCGGCTGGAGGACGTGGAGGCGGTGGCCGCCCCCGTGCTCACCCACCGGCTGATCACGACCTTCGCCGCCCAGGCCGAAGGGATCGCGGCCCAGGAGATCGTGGCCCGGCTCGTGAAGGAGACCGTCGCCGAGCAGGCCGGCTGACCGGCCCGGCACAGTTTCCCGCCGCCCCGGACCACGCATGATCCCTGACCGCCAGCCCCGCCGCTTCCTCGATCCGCTCGTGCTGGCGCGGCTGGCGGCGGTGCCGCTGGTGGCCCGCAAGCCGATGGTGGGCGGCGTCTCGGGGCGGCACGCCAGCCCCCATCGCGGTTCGAGCGTGGAGTTCGCCGAGTACCGCAAGTACGTCCCGGG
>JBIIUP010000117.1:0-9572 GCA_044339885.1 Pirellulales bacterium
CTTCGAGGAACTGCGGGACTCGCTGGAGAAGCTGGCGATCAACGACCCCTCCTTCGAATACCAGCCGGAGAGCTCCGAGGCGCTCGGCTTCGGCTTCCGCTGCGGGTTCCTCGGCCTGCTCCACATGGAGATCATCCAGCAGCGGCTGGAGCAGGAGGCGGACCTCGACCTCGTGCAGACGGCGCCCAACGTCACCTACCAGATCCTCAAGACCGACGGCGAGACGATCGAGATCACCAATCCCCAGGACGTGCCCGACACCGGGCAGATCGAGGAGTTCCGCCAGCCGATCGTGCGGACGAACTTTCTCGTCCCGGTCGAGTTCATCGGCCCGATCATGCAGCTGTCGACCGACCGGCGCGGCGTCTACCTGAAGACGGAGTACCTGTCGCCGACGCGGGCCATGCTCACCTTCGACCTGCCGCTGGCCGAGGTGATCTACGACATGCACGACAAGCTCAAGAGCGTGACCCGCGGCTACGGCACCATGGACTACGAGCTGATCGGCTATTTCCCTGCCGACCTGGTCCGGCTCGACATCCTCGTCGGCGGCAAGAAGGTCGACGCCCTCTCGATCATCTGCGACCGCCGTGACGCCGACCGCCGCGGGCGGGCGATCGTCAAAAAGCTGCGGGGCGAGATCGACCGGCACATGTTCGAGATCGCCCTCCAGGCCGCCATCGGCACGAAGGTGATCGCCCGCGAGACGATCTCCGCGATGCGGAAGAACGTCACCGCCAAGTGCTACGGCGGCGACATCTCGCGGAAGAAGAAGCTCTGGGCGAAGCAGAAGGAAGGCAAGAAGCGGATGAAGAGCATCGGGAGCGTCGACATCCCGCAGAAGGCCTTCATGGCGGTGCTCGACACGGGCGTCGAGAGAACGTGAGCCCCCAGCCCGCTCCCGTGCGGGCGTCGGCCGAGCGGCTGCCCAGCGGCATCGTCTCCGACGCCGTGGGCCGGCGGCCCGGGGCCTGACTCCCGGCAGGCTGCGGGATCTGGGGCCGCTGCGGTGACCGCACCCCGGGGTTTCCGGGATCCCCCCCGGGATGGGTTCGCCGGCGGGCCGGCCCAAGCCGCGTTTTTCCGATGGCTTCCGCCGGGGGCCGCCGATAGAAACCCCGTCCGGGTCTTCCCCGCGGCTCGCCCGTCCTCTTTCCGACCAGGAGTTCCCATGCCCTGCATGGCCTACGGCGTCGATCCCCATCGCAGGGCACCGTACGAACTGCGGCAGTCCCGGTACCAGGCGCTCGGCGAGGACGTGGCGGCCGAGGTCCGCCGGATCCGGGAGCGTGACGGAGCCGACCGCCGCGTTCGGCTCCTCGACGTGGGCGCCTTCGACGGCGTGTCCCGCCGCTACATCGAGGTCTATCCGGAGGTCGAAGCCGTCGACTTCGAGGCCGTCGACATCTACCCGTTCGGCCGCGAGTACGTCTACAAGCACACCGACTGGAAGCACCACGAGATCGATCTCACCCGCGGGCTGCCGGGCGTCGAGTCCGAGGCCTACGACATCGTGATCTGCGAGCAGGTGCTCGAGCACCTGAACACGGTCGACCGGGCGATCGCGGACCTCGTCCGCGTGCTGGCGCCCGGCGGCCTCCTCATCGTGGGCGTGCCGATCTTCACCGACGGGGCCCACCTGCTGCGGAAGCACCTCGTGCCGGCGCTCGACCGCGTGTTCGCACCGACGAGGCAGCGGGGACACGTGCAGGCCTGGTCCTTGCGGACGTTCCTGCGGGAGTGGCGGTCGCAGCCGCAGCTGGAGATCCTCCAGAAGCGCGGCTTTCGCATCGTGTCGGGGGGCATCCTCCGGCCGCTGGAGTTCACGCGGAGTTGGTGGCGGCTCAACCGCGCGATCGGCGCCGCCGTGCCGGGACTGTGCGTCGAGGTGCAGATCCTCGGCCGCAAGCGAGCCGCCCACCGCGCCCGGGCCGCCGCCTGACCTGGCCGCCGCCTCACCGGGCCGGCGGCCGGCCCGCGGCGGATCGCTCCGCGCCGCTACCGCCGGGGGATCAGCCCCAGGTCGAGCCCGAAGACGAAGAGCATGAGCGAGAGGATGAGGGCCAAGCCCAGGTAGGAGAGCACGGCCACCACGCCCTCGCTCGGCGGCTTGCCCCGGATCCACTCGTAGAGCAGGAACACCATGTGCCCGCCGTCGAGGACCGGGATGGGCAGGAAGTTGACGACCGCGAGGTTCGCGCTGAGCATCGTCAGGAACAACAGCAGGCGGCTGAAGCCCTCCTCGGCGGAGCGGCCCGCCTGCTTGGCGATCTCGATCGGCCCGCCGAGGAGCCGGGGGCTGATCTGGTTGCGGGTGAGCTTCCCGAGGAAGCCCCAGACCATCGACAGGTCCTGGAGCGTCCGCCGGCCGCCGCGGGCGAGCGCCGCCGGCACCGAGCCGGCCCGCACGATCTGGTAGACCGGGTCGAAGACGAGCCCGCGGTCCACGACGAACCGTCCCGACGCCGCGGCGGGCTCCAGTTCGACGTCCCGCCGGCCCGCGGCCCCCTCGACGGTGAGCACCAGCCGCGTGCCGGCGGGCACCCGCTGGAGCACGCCGGCGATCGCCGGCCAGTTCGGCGCCTTCGCCGAAAGCTCGACCCCCTCGTCGTTCGCTGCGGCAGGGGCGGCCGCCTCGACGACCCGGCCGCGGACGACACGGTCGCCCGGCACGATGCCGGCCCGGGCCGCCGGGCCGTCGGCATCGACGGCGGCCACGATTGCATCCACGACGATCGCCACGCCGAGCGCGGCCACGGATGTCGGCGTCGCCGGCCAGGCGGCCTCGTTGTCGACCCACGTCACGGCCCGGGGCCGGACCTCGACCTCCCGGTCCGGCTCCCCCTCCCGCGCCAGCGTCAGCTTCACCGGAGTGTCGACCAGCTTCGCGAGCCGGTCGTCGAGCCCCAGCGGATCCCCCGCCGGCGTCCCGTCGATGGCGACGATCCGGTCGCCGGCCCGAATGCCCACGGCGGCCGCCGGTGACTCATCCTGCACGGCCGAGATCTCCCGGGCCGTCATCGCCATGCCCGTGGTCAGCAGCGGCTGCGGCTGGAGGACGATCTCCAGCGACTCCGGCCCGGCCTGCGGCGGGGCGTCCTTGGCCCGCCGCTCGACGGTGAGCGTCACCGCGCGGTCGGCGGCCGCCGACAGCTTCGCGATCAGTTCCGCGTAGGTCGCGACCGGCTGGCCGTCGACGGCGCGGATCGTGTCACCTCCGGCGAGCGGAGGCACGGCGGCCGCCGCGGCGCCCGCGAGCCCCTTGCCGATGTCGGCGGGGAGCACGAGCGAGAAGGGGTTCGTGACGCCGATGGTGGGCGCTCCGAGGTCGATGTCGGGCTTCAGCCGCACGACCCGTTCGCCGGCCGATCCCGGCCGCCGCACCGTGAAGTCCACGCCGTCGCGGACGCTGCCGGTGGTCACGCCGTACCGGAGGTCGTTGAAGATCGGGTCCTTGCGGCCGCCGATGGCGGTGATCTCGTCGCCCGTGCGGAGCCCCGCCCGCCACGCGGAACCGCCGGGACGGACGCTCGAGAGCACGCAGGTCATCTCGCGGACGCCGAGCCCGAACGCCCACGACGCCATGAGGCAGGCGAAGATCACGTTCATGATCACCCCCGCCGAGATGATCGCCATCCGCTTGGGCACGCTCTGGGCCGGATAGCTCCGCGGGTCCCAGGCGGGGTGCGGGCCGGCGACGGGCTCCGGGGGCAGGTCGCCGGCATACCGGGCCCGCTCGGCCTCGGTGGTGGCCGCGGCGGGATTGTCGTCCTGGCCGAGCATCTTCACGTAGCCGCCCAGCGGCAGGATGCCGATGCCGTACTCCGTCTCGCCCCACTGGAACCGGGCGAGCTTGAGGCCGCCGACGTCGAAGCCCAGGTAGAACTTCTCGCACTTCACGCCGCAGGCCTTGGCGACGAGAAAGTGCCCCAGTTCGTGGACGAAGATCACGAACCCCAGGCCGCCGGCCACCTGGAGGACCACCCACCAGTTCGCCGGCTGGGCGAACCACTCCAGCCAGGTGGCGGCGGCCACCAGGCATGCCGGAACGTTCACACACATGCCCACTTGAGGACCTCCTGCCTGGCCCAGGCGTCGAGACGCCGGACCTCTTCGAGTGTCGGGTCGGCCTGGTGCGGGTGCTCGTCGAGCACGCGGCCGCACACCTCGGCGATGTCGGTGAATTTCAGCGCGCCGGCGAGGAAGCCGCGGACCGCCTCCTCGTTCGCGGCATTGAGCACGGCACCGGCGGTGCCGCCGCGGGCGGCGGCCTCGTGACCGAGCCGCAGCGCGGGGAAGCGGACGGGATCGGGGGGCTCGAACCGCAGGTCCAGATCGCGAGTGAAGTCGAGCCGCCGCGCCGGCCCCGGCTCGCGCCGCGGGTAGGACAGGGCGTACTGGATCGGCAGCCGCATGTCGGGCGGACTGAGCTGCGCGATGACCGAGCCGTCGACGAACTCCACGAGCGAATGGACGATCGACTGCGGATGGACGAGCACCGCCAGCTTCGCCGCCGGAACGCCGAACAGCCAGCGGGCCTCGATGAGCTCCAGGGCCTTGTTCATCATCGTCGCGGAGTCGATCGTGATCTTCGGCCCCATCGACCAGGTCGGGTGCTTGAGCGCCTCGGAGGGGGTGACGGCGGCGAGCGTCTCCTGCGGCCGCGTGCGGAACGGTCCGCCGCTGGCGGTGAGCAGGATCCGCGCGACTTCGCCGGCTCCACCCGAGCAGAGCGCCTGGTGGATGGCGGAGTGCTCGCTGTCGACGGGGACGATCCGGGCGCCGGTCCGCTCGGCGAGCCGCATGACCAGCGGCCCGGCCATGACGAGCGTCTCCTTGTTCGCCAGCGCCACGGTCTTGCCAGCGGCGACGGCCGCCCAGGTGCTCCGCAGGCCGGCCGCCCCCACGATGGCGGAGACGACGCGGTCGACGTCCTCGTGGGCGACGAGTTCGTCGAGCCGCTCGGGGCCCACCGCCAACCGCGTGCCGGCGGGCAGGGCTCCCGGGCCGATGCTGCCGGCCGCCTCCGGGTCGCCGATCACGACCCAGGCGGGCCGCAGCCGCCGGGCCTGCTCGAGCAGCGGTTCGACGCTCCGCCAGGCCGCCAGCAGCCAGGGCACGTACCGGCCCCCGGAAGACTCGATCACGTCGAGCGTGCTGGTGCCGATGCTGCCCGTCGAGCCGAGAACGGCCACCCGGAGCGGTCCCGGGCGGGCCGCGACACCATCGGCGGCCGGGCTCGGGGACGGCGGCTCCGGGGACGGGGCGCCGCGGGGGGTCGACGTCATGATGGGATCGGCGGGGGAGCCCGGGAGAGATTCGCAGAGTCTTCAAGAAGTGTAAGACCCCGCGGCTGGAACCGCCACACGGGAGCCGCTCGGGCCGCGGCGTTTGTCCGGCGGTTTTCGGCCGCTTACGATGCACATCCGGCCTTTTCCCGGGCACCGCAGCGGAAATTCCCTCCCATGCCCAAGAAGCGCGACGCCCACAAGCGTCAACCAGACCGCAAGCCCGCGGTCTGGGGCAACCTCGTCTGGTCGCTCGTCGCCGCGGGCGTCGCCGGCCTCTTCGCCCTCAGCCTGCTCAGCGCGACCCCGGAACTCGCGGTCTCCTACAGCGACCTCGAGCGGCTCGTGCTCGCCGCCGACCGCACCGGTGACGAACGGTGGGTGACCATCGCCGGGATGGGGATCGACGACGCGGACGAGGCGCGCTGCGGCGGCCTCCACGACGTCGTCATCGGCGGGTTCCAGGTGTCCGGCAAGGTGCAGCTGGCCCCGGCCGCCGCCGCCATCTCCGAGCCCGGGGAACGCAGCGTCGTCCGGCCCCGTGGCGGACCCGCGATCGGCGGGCCGGCGGTCCGCCGGTTCCGGACGGCGAAGCTGCCCAGCGAGCACTCCGAGTCGGACCTCGTCGCGCTCCTGAAGGAGCACGGCGTGCCCTTCCGCTACGAGGATCCGCCGAGCCCGTGGCGGAACTGGATCCCGCTGCTTTTGATCACTGGTCTCTTCGGCATGCTCCTCCTGGCGATGATGCGGCGGCTCGGCGGTGCGGGCAGCCCGATGGCCTTCGGCCGCAGCCGCGGCAAGATGTACGCCCAGGAGGACCTGGGCATCACGTTCGACGACGTCGCGGGCATCGACGAGGCCGTCGAGGAGCTCCGCGAGGTGGTCGAGTTTTTGCGCAGCCCCGAGAAGTACCAGGTGCTCGGCGGCCACATCCCCAAGGGCGTGCTCCTCGTGGGCCCGCCGGGCACCGGCAAGACGCTGCTGGCCAAGGCGATCGCGGGCGAGGCGGGCGTTCCCTTCTTCGGCCTCTCGGGCAGCGACTTCGTGGAGATGTTCGTGGGCGTCGGGGCGGCGCGGGTCCGCGACATGTTCCAGCAGGCGGCGGCGAAGGCCCCGTGCATCATCTTCATCGACGAGCTCGACGCCCTGGGCAAGACCCGCGGCACCAGCGTGGTGGGAGGGCACGACGAACGCGAGCAGACGCTCAACGCCCTGCTGGTGGAGATGGACGGCTTCGGCAGCAACTCCGGCGTGATCGTGCTCGCCGCCACCAACCGCCCGGAGACGCTCGACCCGGCGCTCCTCCGGCCCGGCCGCTTCGACCGCCACGTGCTCGTCGACCGCCCCGACGTCCGGGGCCGCGAGGCGATTCTCCGCGTGCACGTCGCCAACGTGAAGCTCGACCCCAGCGTCGACATCTCGCAGATCGCGCGAATCACCTCGGGCTTCGTGGGGGCCGACCTCGCCAACCTCGTCAACGAGGCGGCGCTGCTCGCCGCCCGCAACGACAAGCCGGCCGTCGGCATGGCGGAGTTCAACGAGGGTGTCGAGCGGGTGACGGCCGGCCTCGAGAAGAAGAAGCGGGTGATCCACGAGGACGAGAAGCGGCGGGTGGCCTACCACGAGGCGGCCCACGCGCTCGCCGCCTACTCGCTGCCCAACACCGACCCCGTGCACAAGGTGTCGATCATCCCGCGGGGCCTCGCCGCCCTCGGCTACACGATGCAGCGGCCCGAGGACGACCGCTACCTGCTCACGCAGAGCGAGCTGGAGAGCCGCATCCAGGTGCTACTCGCCGGCACGATCGCCGAGGAGATGGTCTACGCGGACGTCTCCACCGGGGCGCAGAACGACCTCGAGCGGGCCAGCGAGATCGCCCGGGCGATGGTGATGGACTACGGCATGAGCCGGCTGGGCCGGGTCACCTACCGGGAGAATCCCCGCTCGCCGTTCCTGGCCGGGGCCGGCGGCGACCTGCCGGCCGCCCGGAGCCACAGCGAGCAGACGGCCCGCGAGATCGACGAGGAGGTGCGGCGGATCGTCGATGCCTCCATCCAGAAGGTGCGGCGGATCCTCGACACCCGCCGCGCCGCGCTGGAGGCGGTCACGCGCCGGCTGATCGAGTGCGAGGTGATCGACGGGACCGAACTGCAGGCGCTCGTCGAGGCGTCGATGGCGGCGCCCCAGATCGTGCCCGGCACGGATTCCGAGCGGCGGCCCGCGCGGCCCGCCGCGGCCGACGCCGACCAGTCCGTCGGTCCGGCCGAGGCCTGATTCGATCGGCACGCGGTTCCGCGCAGGACGGCATGGTCGACCCCGGCGGGGGCCGTACAGGCCCGGCGACCGTCACGGTCCGCTGTCACCGGCAGCCGGGTGCAGCCGCGGGGCCCACCGAGCCGAATGACCGGAGAGGTGTCGGGCGGATGGCATGGGCAGGCACAGGGGACGCCGGAGCATCCGGTGCGGCGACGATGATGAAGAGCCTGAGCATGGCGACCGGGCTGTTCTCCTGCCTGGTGGGGCTGGAGATGCTACTCGTCGACTCCGCCGTGATCCTCCCGCTGAACGGCCAGGGGGGGCCGCGGGTGGTCACGGCCCCGGATTGGGCTCCCTGGACGCTGCTGTCGCTGGGGGCGGTGACGGTGATGCACTTCCTGACGCTCCCGCGGCCGACGATGACCGGCCAGCCGTGATCCGCCCGGGACGACGTTGCGCGGGGCGGCGGGCTGCGGTTCCTTCAGAAGAGGAATCCGAGATCCGATGATCGTCACCGCCCGTCACCCCGCCGTCGACACCGTGATCTACGACGGCGGGTGCCGGTTCTGCCGCGGACAGATCGCCATCCTGCGGCGGTGTGATCTGGGCGGGGTCCTCCGGTTCGTCTCGCTCCACGATGCCGCCGTCGCCCGCGAGTTCCCCGAGATCCCGCGGGAGGACCTGCTGGCGCAGATGTTCGTGGTGGACCGCCGTGGCCGGGCTCATGGTGGCGCCGAGGCCGTCCGGTATCTCACGCGCCGGCTGCCGCTTCTCTGGCCGCTGGCGGCGCCGCTCCACGTGCCGGGCAGCATGCCGCTCTGGCGGTCTCTCTACCGGTTCGTCGCCCGGCACCGGTACCGGATCGCTGGACGGTGCGAGGACGGCACCTGCCGGCTGTGATCGGGGGCCGGCGCAACCGCCGGAGGCGACCGTTCGAACGGTCGGGGCCGGACGGGCTCGACCGCCGGTGACGGGCGGAATCGCTACTCGCCCGCGGGCTCGCCGCCCTCGAGCTCCTTGAGGAGCCGCGTCATCGTGTTGGCGTGCACGCCCAGGAGCTTCGCGGCGTTCGCCTTGTGGCCCCGGGTCACCTCGAGCGCCTGCTTGATGGCCTGCTCGCGGAGCTTCGCCAGATCGAGGCACGGCAGGCGACCAGAACCGTCGCCGGTGACGCGGCCGCCGGAACGCACCGGCAGCTTTGGCTCGGTCTGGAGGACGTAGGACTGCTCGACGACGTGCTCCAGCTGCCGCACGTTGCCCGGCCAGTCGAAGCCGCAGAACTCGGCGAGGGCCTCGGGCCCCGGCTCCCAGGCCGGCAGCCGGTAGCGGTCGGCGAACCGCTGCGAGAAGAAGTCGATGAGCGCGGGGATGTCCTCGGGCCGCTCCCGCAGGGGCGGAACCCGCAACTCGATCATGTTGAGCCGGTAGTAGAGATCCTCGCGGAACGTTCCCTTCTCGACCTCCTTCTCGAGGTCGCGGTTGGTCGCGGCGACGACCTGCACGTCGATCGCCACCGGCTCGGTGGCGCCGACGGGAAGCACCTCGCGCTGCTGGAGCACGCGGAGGAGCTTCGGCTGCAACTCAGCCGGCATCTCCCCGATCTCGTCGAGGAAGACCACGCCCCCCTGTGCCGCGCGGAAGATGCCGAGCGACCGGCCGTTGGCACCGGTGAACGCCCCCTTCTCGTGCCCGAAGAGCTGGCTCTCCGCGAGGGTGGGCGTGAGCGCCGCGCAGTTCACCGGGATGAACGACTTGGAGCGGCGCGGTCCGCTGCGGTGCAGGAGCCGGGCCCAGAGTTCCTTGCCCGTGCCGGTCTCGCCGCTGACGAGCACCGTGCACTCCACCTCCGCGGCACGCTCGATCGCCTTGGCGATCCGGCGCATCGCGGGGCTCGAGCCGAGAACCCAGTTGCTCGACGGCCCCATCGGCTCCGTCGGCACGGTCGCCACGCCCTCGCTGACGAGCGTCGGATCGAGCGATCCGCCACGCGGGTCACGGCCCGCGGCGTCGGAGGCGCGGAAGCTCGAG
>JBIIUP010000118.1:0-9569 GCA_044339885.1 Pirellulales bacterium
ATGGGGAGCGGCGTTCCGGCAAACCAGATGACGAGGCGAAGGGGGTCGGCGAACGCTCGAGGAGCCTTGGGCCGTTTCGGCCCACAGCGACGAGACTTTTGCCGCCCCCGAGCCGACGCTGCACGAAGGCGGGATGCGCCCTAGGATTTTCGGTCATGACCCATCCATCCCCCCCATCCGTCGCCTGGTCCCGGCCGGCCCGGGCCATCGCCACGCTCCTGCTCCTGCCCTACCTGGCGGCGGTCGTCATCGCGCCGCTGGCGGGGCCGCCGCCGGCCAGCCGGCTGGCCCAGGCGATCCTCCAGCCCTTCCGGCCGCTGCTCGGCGCGGTCCATCTCGGCCATGGCTACCGGTTCTTCGCTCCCGACCCGGGCCCCGGCCACACGATCCGCTGGACCGTCACGCGGGCCGACGGGTCGACGGAGTCGGGCATGATCCCCGACCGTGACGCCGATCGGCCGCGGCTCCTCTACCACCGCCGCTTCATGGTCGCCGAGAAGATCGCGGCCCTCGTGCCCCCCGCCGACGCGCCGGCCGAGATCCGCGCGCGGGCCAAGCCCGAGTGGCAGCCGCTGGTGAAGGGCGTGGCCGGCAACCTGCTGCGGACCACCGGGGGCAGGCGGGTCCGGCTGGAGCTCGTCGAACACTACCTCCCCGACCCCGAGGAGACGATCCGCGGCGACCGCGGCGAGGATGTCGTCACGCCGCTGGGCAGCTACGCGTGGCCGGAGGGCAGTCAGCCATGAGGAGCGTCCCGCGGGAATCGATGAACGGCGGGGCAGGGGAGGGGGCCGCCGCGGCGATCGCTGCCGCCCCGCCGACCGGCTGGCTCCGCGGCTGGGCCGACGCCTGGAACGCCTTCTGGTTCACGCCGTCCGACCCGCTGCCGCTGGCCGTCGTCCGGATCTGCACCGGCGCGATCTTCACCTGGGCCTGCGCCGTCTGGCTCCTCGACGTCGACGCCTTCTTCGGCACCGGCGGCTGGCTGGCGCCCTGGCAGGTCTGGCGGATGAACGACCAGCCCTGGCAGTGGAGCTGGTACTTCGCAGCCTCCTCGCCGACGGCCATCCGCACGTTGACCTGGATCACGTTTGTCTCGGCCGTGCTGCTCACCGTCGGCCTCGCGACGCCGCTGGCTGCGATCGTCTCGCTCCTCGGCTTCATCAGCATGGCCAACCGCGCCCCGCTCAACGTGTTCGGCCTCGACGACACGCTGGGCATGCTCCTCATCGGCCTGGCCGTCGGGCCGGCCGGCGCGCGGCTGTCGCTCGACCGGCTGTTCGGCGCCGCGGGGCAGGGGGGGCCGAGCACGCGGGCCACGATCGCCCTGCGGCTCATCCAGCTCCACCTCTGCGTCGTCTACTTCTTCTCGGGCTGCGGGAAGATGCTCGGGGCGAGCTGGTGGGAGGGGACCGCGCTCTGGGGAGCCGCGGCCAACGTGCAGTACCGCACGCTCGACCTCACGGGGCTCGCCCGGCACCCGCTTGTGACCAACGCGCTCACGCTGGGTACGCTGTTCTGGGAGGTCTCCTACCCCGCCCTCGTCTGGCCCCGCCTCACCCGCCGGCTCGTCCTCGCGGCCGCCGTGGCGGTGCACTTGGGGATCGGCCTGACGATGGGCATGATGGAGTTCGGATTGGCGATGATCACGGCCAACCTGGCCTTCGTGCCGGCCGCCACGTGGCGGTCGAGCGGCGGCTGGCTCGGCAGGCTCGCGGTGAACCCGAAACAAGGATCGGCAGGAAGACCATGATCGACACGCTTGCAGTGGTGGGCGCCACCGGCGCCGTGGGCCGGATCATCGTGGAGATGCTCGTGGCCCGGCAGTTTCCGGCGCGGCGGATCAAGCTCCTCGCCTCGGCGCGGTCGGCGGGCAGGCCGATGCACGTGGCCGGCCGGGCGCTCGACGTCGAGGAGCTTCGGCCCGACTCGTTCACCGGCGTCGACATCGCGATCGGCAGCACGCCCGACGAGGTGGCCGCCGAGTTCGTGCCCTGGGCGGTGGAGCGGGGCACCATCGTCGTCGACGAGAGCGCGTTCTACCGCATGCACCCCGACGTGCCGCTGGTGATCCCCGAGGTGAACCCGGGAGCGATCGCCGGCCACAAGGGGATCATCGCCAGCCCCAACTGCTCGACCACGCAGATGGTCATGGTGATGAAGCCGCTGCACGACGCCGCCCGGATCCGGCGGGTCGTCGTGAGCACCTACCAGGCCGTCAGCGGCGCGGGGCTCGCGGCCGCGCGCGAGCTCGAACAGGCCACGCAGGCCTGGCTCGGCGGCACGGCCGAACCGCGGCAGATCTTCCCGCACCCGATCGCCGCGAACCTCATCCCGCAGATCGGCTCGCCGAAAGGGGAGGGCTCGACGAGCGAGGAGCTCAAGATGGTCCACGAGACCCGAAAGATCCTCGGCGACGAATCGATCGGCGTCTGCGCGACCTGCGTCCGCGTGCCCGTGGCCAACGGCCACAGCGAGTCGATCCTCATCGAGACGGAGCGGAAGCTCACCGCCGCCGAGGCCCGCCGCCTGCTCGAGGCGATGCCGGGCGTGGTCGTCGACGACGACCTGGCGGCGAAGCGGTATCCGACGCCCCGGTCGGCCACCGGCCGGGACGAGGTGTTCGTGGGCCGGATCCGCGAGGACGATTCCAGCCCGACGGGCATCGCGTTGTGGTGCGTCTCCGACAACCTCCGGAAGGGGGCGGCGACGAACGCGGTGCAGATCGCCGAACTGCTCGTCGCGCAGGCCGCGGGGCGGCCGCGGGACGGCCGCACGGTGCGGGTGTGACGACGGCCGGTGAGCCGCCGTCCGGCGTCCGCGGGCTGCGGGTCTGCCTGCGGCTCGCCTACGAGGGCACGCGGTACTCCGGCTGGCAGGCACAGCCCGGTCGCGAGACGGTGCAGGGGGTCCTCACGGCGGCGATCGGCCGCGTGTCGGGGGAGACGGTGGTGCCGCGGGGCTCCAGCCGCACCGACGCCGGCGTCCACGCGGTCGACCAGGTCGTGGCCTTCACGACGACCAGCGGCCTCGGGCCGGCGGTCTGGATGCGGGCGCTCAACGCGAACCTGCCGGACGACGTCTGCGTGCGGGCGGCGGCGGCGGCCCCGCACGACTTCGATCCCGTCGACGCCGCCGTCCGCAAGCGGTACCGCTACCGCGTCCACGACGCCGCCTGGCGGCCCGTGCTCCAGCGTCGGTTCGTCTGGCACTGGCGGGGTCGGCTCGACGACGGACGGATGGCCGAGGCGGCCGCCCGCCTCGTCGGGACCCACGACTTCACGAGCTTCGAAACGGCCGCCTCCACCCGGCTGTCGAAGGTGCGCACGATCCACGAACTGACAGTCGTCAGGCCCGGGCTGGTCGACGACGAGGCCGGGGCCGAGGTCTGGATCGAGGTCGAGGGGAACGGCTTCCTGTACAACATGGTGCGGATTATCGCCGGGTCACTGGTGATGGTCGGCGCCGGGCGGCGGCCGCCCGGCTGGATCGACGAGGCGCTGGCGGCCCGCCGCCGGCCGGCGGCGGGGCCCACCGCGCCGCCGCAGGGCCTCCTGCTCGCCCGGACCGACCTGGATCCCGACCCATGCCCCGACTTCCGCCGCAGCTCGGCCCGCTGAAGCTGGTCCGCCAGCTGGGGTCCGGACGGCACTGCCAGATCTGGGAGGCGGCCGAAGGCCCGACCGGCCGCCGCGTCGCCGTCAAGGCGCTGGTGCCGGAGATGGCGGCCGATCCCGTGCAGCGGAAGCTGCTCGAGCACGAGCTCAAGGTCGGCAAGTCGCTCGGCCATCCCACGGTGATCCGGCTCGAGCGGCTCTCGCTGGAGGGAGGCCTGCCGCACCTGGTCATGGAGCTCTTTCCGCACCCGGATCTCAAGAAGCAGATCGCCGCCCCCGACGACACGCTCGCGCCGCGGCTGCAGCGGATCGTGATGGAGACGGCGATCGCCCTCGACCACGTCCACTCGCGGGGCTGGGTGCATCGCGACGTGAAGCCCGAGAACCTGCTCGTCGCCCCGGACGGCCAGGTGAAGCTCATCGACCTGGCGATCGCGACGCGGGCGGCCGGCACGCTCGGCCGGCTCCTCGGCGGCAAGACGCCGCCGCAGGGCTCGCCCAGCTACATGGCGCCGGAGCAGATCCGCGGCGAGCCGCTCGATGCCCGGGCCGACATCTACTCCTTCGGCTGCGTGCTCTTCGAGCTCATCGCCGGCCGGCCGCCGTTCCAGGCAGCCAACGTCAACGACCTGCTCAACAAGCACGTCTCGGCCCCGGTGCCCAACGTGGACGCCATCAACCCCGCGGCCAGCACGAGCGTCGTGGAATTCCTGCAGCGGCTGCTCGCCAAGCAGCCGTCACGCCGCCCCGGCTCCATGCAGCAGGTCCTGGCCCAGCTTCGCGTCGTGCCCCTGTTCACGCGGGGCTGACGGGGCCGGCACCCCCGGTTTCCGGATTGACGCCGCCGCGCCGGGCCGGGGAAAATGTCCCTCCAGCGGACTCGCAGAGTTCCGGCCGCGAGGCCCGGGAGTCCCGCGCTGCGGCACCGCATCCCCGAGGGACCGACCGATGGCCGCCGGCCTCCACCGCCTGCCGCTCGAGAAGCCGATCTACGAGCTCGAGGACCGGATCGCGGCCCTCGAGGCCGCGCCGCTCGGCGCGATCCAGCAGGAGGAGCTGCGGCGCCTGAAGCGGGAGTTGGTCGAGGTCCGCCGGAAGGTCTTCGGCAGCCTCGACCCGTGGCAGACCGTCGAGGTCTCCCGCCACCCCAACCGTCCCAAGACGAGCGACTACCTCGAACTGGTGTTCGACGAGTTCGTCGAGCTCCACGGCGACCGGGCCTTCGGCGACGACCCCGCGATGCTCACGGGCTTCGCCAAGCTCGACCAGCACAAGGTGCTCGTGGTCGGCCACCAGAAGGGAAAGACGCTGGCCGAGCGGCAGGCCTGCCACTTCGGCTGCGCCCACCCGGAGGGCTACCGGAAGGCGATGGGCAAGATGCGACTGGCCGCGAAGTTCGGCCTGCCGGTGATCTGCCTCATCGACACGCCGGGCGCCTACCCCGGCGTGGGTGCCGAGGAGCGCGGCCAGGCGCAGGTGATCGCCGAGAGCATGTTCCTCATGGCGGGCCTGCCGGTGCCGATCGTCTGCGTGGTGATCGGGGAGGGGGGCTCCGGCGGCGCGCTGGGGATCGGTGTCGGCGACCGGGTGGCGATGCTCGAGCACGCGTACTACAGCGTGATCAGTCCCGAGGGCTGCGCCGGCATCCTCTGGAAGAGCGTCGAGTTCAAGGCCGACGCCGCCCGGGCGCTGCGTTTCCGCTCCAAGGACCTGCGGGAGTTCGGCGTGGTGGACGCGGTGATCGAGGAGCCGGCCGGCGGGGCCCATCGGCATCCTCGGCAGATGGCGGTCCGCCTCAAGACCTACCTCACCAAGACGCTGCGCGAGCTGCTGGCCCAGCCGCGGGACGAGCTCGTGGCGGCCCGCTACGACAAGTTCCGGAAGATGGGCGTGTTCCTCGAGGACGTGCAGCCGGCGTGAGCCCCCGCGACGCCGCGACCGAACCGGGCCGAGTTTTTTCCCCGTAGCGGGCCCGGCTGCCACCGGATGGCGGTTCAGTTCCCGCCGAGTTCCGTGTACTTGCGGGCGTTGCCGCGGGCGAGCTTGATCGGGTATTTCAGCTCGTTGGCCGCCAGCTTGGCGGTGATCGCCTCGGCCAGGTCGATGCCGAGCCGGTCGGCCAAGAGCATTGCGAACATCACGACGTCGGCGATCTCGTCGGCCACACCGGCCCGTTTGGCCGCGTCGGTCAGATCCCGGTCGACTTCGGCATCGGTCTTCCAGAGAAATCGCTCCTGGAGTTCCGCCGCCTCGATGGCGGTCGCCGCAGCCAGGTTCTTCGGCGTGTGGAACTGGGCCCAGTCGCGGTCGTCCCGAAACCGGCGGACGGCGGCCACGAGGTCATCCATGGCAACTCCCGTACGCGGCCGGGATCGAGATCGCCGGGCTGGCTTTTTCATCGTCGCATGACTCCGGGAGGGGTTGCCCGTGCCGTCGAGCCGGCGTTGCCGGCCGAGCGCAGCCAGGATGGCGAAGCGAGGGCGGCATCGAGTGAGCGGAGGCCACGGATGGCCGCAGCGAACGTCCGGGCGAGACGGTACGGGCAACCCCGACCCACGCGCGGCGTCGTCTGGTCCGGCAGGAGGCTGGAGGCCGGGTTCAGGATAGCCAATGACCCCGGAATCGCCCCTCTCCCCAACGTCCGATAATGTCTCTTATGTCCGGTTCGGGGTATCCGCGTTTCGCCGCTGTTTTCCCGGCCCCGCCGCCATGTGCGCGGACGTCCCTCCCCTGCCGCGACGACGAACCCGGCAGCGGGCGGACCTGGACGGCGATGTCCGACCGACGCCCGATGGCGGCCGTCGAGGTGTCGACGGTGACCAGCGCACGGGGCGGGGTGTGGCTCGCGGATTCGTCCCTGCTTCTGCTTCCGCTTCCCGCGGACGAGACTGCCGGGCTACCGGATGGGCAGGGGGCTTTGGGCGCCGATCGGGTAGGCCTGCGGCGGGGCCGGTTGGAACGGTCCTGGTGGCTGCGGGTGCGCGAAGCCGCTCGTCGCCGGACGCGGCGTCGGCGGGAACCCCGCGGGCTGGGCCGGTGCCGGCGGAGAGGCCCAGCCGCCTCCGGCGTGCTGCGCGCCGCCACCCCCCTGCTCCGTTCCGGTCCAGGCCGCGGCCGAAGCCACTCCTTCCCAGATCGCCTGCAGGGGCGACGGCCGGCCGGCAGCCCCGGGCTCCAACGGCGCCGGTCCTCCCCGGAGCTGCTGCTCGAACTGTTTCACGAACGGATCGACCGTCGCGGCCACGTCGCGGGGCAGGAACTCGTCGGCGCGGACGATGATCTCCGCGACGAGCCGGCCGCTGCGGGCGGACATGATCTGGTCGCGGTACCCGGGGGCCAGCGTGACCGCGAAGAACGTCAGCACGACGCACACCAGAGCCCCTTTCGCCAGGCCGAAAACGAGGCCCAGCTGGTGGTCGAACGGGCCCAGATGAACGGCGTCGATGGCCCCGGAAACCACGCGAAACAGCAGCCAGACGACCAGCGAGGTGCCGACGTAGAGCACGAGCATCGCGATCAGCCGGTTCCAGGGCGCCTGCTGGCCCATGAAGGCCGCCGCCGACGGGCTGAACCTGAGCGCCACGAAGGTGCTGGCGACGATGCCGGCGATCCAGGCCAGCTGCCAGACGATGCCCTTGAAGTAGCCGAGCACCGCCGTCGCGGCGAGGATCCCCAGCATGACGAGGTCGTAGCCTTCGATCGCCATCGCTCCTCCCAAGGGTCCCTCGAGCCGGCATGCCCGGCCATCGCGGGCGATCGAGTGTAGGGACGCCCGAGAGTGGTGAAGAAGGCCAGATTTCGGGCACAAACGGCAAATTCTCCCCAGAGCATCTAAAGCCCCCAGAAACCCCGTTCTTCCTTCTGCTTTTTCATCCAGAGGTCCGAGGCATCCCAGGCCTCCCATTCAGTCCAAACTACTTCCAGGTTGGGGGAGTGCAGGGGGACGGCCCGGCGACGCTGACGCCCGCGGCCACATTCGCCGATACGAAATTCGTGGGTCTGCGCGCCCCGGAAAGGAATCCGGAGCGGCCCGACCCCGCCTGCGCCCGCGGTTCCGCTCCGCCCGGCGCCGGCGATGCTCGAGGGGGGTCCATCCGCAGTGCCCGGATTCCGCGTCCACATCACGGGATCGACGATCGCCGGGGCGGCCTACGGCGCGGCGGCGTGGTACGTCGGCGGGCTGCATCCGACGACCTGCGCCCTCGGCGGCGGGCTCTGCGCCGTCGCCGGCATGCTGCCCGACCTCGACAGCGGCCCAGGCATCCCGCTCCGCGAGAGCGTCTCCTTCGCGGCGGCCGTCGTCCCGATCATGATGATCCACCGCTTCCAGCAACTCGGCATGCCGCTTGAGGCGATCATCCTCTCGGGGGCCATGATCTACCTGGCGATTCGCTTCGGCCTCTCCTGGCTGCTGAAGAACTACTCGCACCACCGCGGCATGTTCCACAGCCTGCCCGCGGCGGCCATCGCCGGCCAGACCGCCTTCCTCGCCTTCGCCGCCGAGGAGCCGCTGCGGCGTTACTTCGTCTCCAGCGCCGTCGTGCTCGGCTTCCTCACGCACCTCGTGCTCGACGAGATCTGGAGCGTGAAGATGGGCTGGTTCGGGCCGAAGGTGAAGAAGTCCTTCGGCACGGCGCTGAAGTTCAACGGCCCCGACCTGTGGCCGAACCTGATCACCTATGCGTTGACGGTGATCCTGGGCGCCCTGGCGGCGGGCGATGCGGCCTGGACGGAGAAGGCGGCCAACGTGCGGCAGCAGATCGAGCAGGCGGCCCGCACGTTCCCGCAGTACCCCCAGTATCAGCAGTATCAGCAGCAGTACCCGCAGCAGTGGCAGTACCGGCGGTAAGCGGCCCCACTCCGGGAGGCCGTCCACCCCGAGGCCGATCGGGACGAGCGAGGCCCTTGCCGGGGCCGTCGGCGGCGGGGATCATGGGTAGTTTCCTCCGGAACCCCACCCGCCATGCCACTGCTCGCCGCCGCCCTCCCGAACGCGACGGCCATGGGCAGCCTCGCCGCCTACCTGGCGCTCATCGCGGCGGCGGCGGTCGCCGGCGGTTCGTCGGTCGCGTTCCTGTCGCTCGGGCACCGGCCGATGCAGGTGCTGCTCTCGCTGACCGGCGGCGTGCTGCTGGGCGTCGGCCTGCTTCATCTCCTGCCCCACGCCTGTCTCGCGCTCGGCCGTGACGTAGAGGCGGCCATGGGCTGGGCGCTCGTCGGCTTCTTCGTGATGTTCCTCCTGGAACGAGCCTTCCACGCCCACGCGCACCACACCGCCGACGGCGGCCACGATTGCGGCCACGAGCATCATGATGGTCACGACCATGTCCGGAACCACGACCACGGCAGGCCCGCCACGGCGGGCCGTTGGGCCTGGTGTGGGGCCTTCGCGGGCCTCGCCCTCCACAGCCTCGCCGACGGCGCTGCCCTGGCGGCCTCGGTCGGCTCCGACGCCGCGCACGGCGGCGGGATGCTCTCCGGGCTGGCGACGTTCCTGGCGATCCTCCTCCACAAGCCGTTCGACGCGGCGATCATCGCCACGCTCCTCATCAATGCGGGGGCCACGCCGGGTTTCCGCCGGATCGTGAACCTGGCCTACGCTCTCGTGGTTCCGCTCGGAGCCGTCGGCTTCCTCGCCAGCCTCCGACTCTTCGGCACGCACCAGGGGGAGGTGCTCGGCATCGCGATGGCGATGTCGGGCGGCGCCTTCATCTGCATCGCGGCGGCCGACCTGCTCCCGGAGGTGCAGTTCCACAGCCACGACCGCGTGCTGCTCACCACCGCGCTGGCCCTCGGACTGGCGATCGCCTGGGGCATCACCGTCCTGGAGCGGTCGTCACACGCCCACGCCGCCCACGCCCCCGCCACGGCCGGCGATCACGGTCACTGAGCGACTGCCGCCGGTCCTCGGTCTCCGCGGGTCGTCACCGAGCGGCAGTTATCGGGCGCCCG
>JBIIUP010000119.1:0-9567 GCA_044339885.1 Pirellulales bacterium
AGCGAACTCTACGTCGTCTACAACGCGGTGCCCGAGCCGGGCACGCTCGCCCTGGCGGGCATCGGCGTGGCCGCCGCGGCCTGGGCCGCACGCCGGCGGCGGGCGTAGGCCGTCGCGGTGGCGCAGCTCAGGGCACCATCCAGGCCAGCGGCCCGGACCTCGGATCAAACCGCGTTTCGGAGCGGTCCTACTCCGGGAGCTTTTCTCGCAGGGTGCCGCACCGGCTCGCATGGAGCCGCACCACCCGCACCGCTCGTCTCGGTCCCGGTCGGATCACGACTTCTCCAACGTCGATGCAGCACGCGACCTCTGCACGGCGCTGGTCAGGCATCAACGAGTTCCTCGGCCGTGATCCGTATGTCGCGGGCAATCTGCCGCAACAAAATCGGCGAAATATCACGGCCCTTGTGAAACGGAACCGTCGTACAGCGGCCATCCGCGTGACGGAACTGTTTGTGCGAGCCTTTTTGCCGAACCTCTTCGAAGCCTAGCGTGACGAGTTTGGTCACGACTTCCGACGGCTTGAGAATCGGCAGCTTGCGTTTTGCCACCACTCAGCCCACCTGAACCGTCTGGGTTCCGATGAACTCAGATTCCAGGGCCGGCTCGCCATCCTTGAGCAGCATCTCGATCACTTCGGCCAGATTCGCATTCAGTTCCTCGATTGTTTCGCCCTGGGAATGCGCGCCGGGAAGGCCGGGAACGTATCCCACGTAGAGACCCGTGTCGGGGCACCGCTCGATGACGGCCGTGTAGGTGCGCATCCAAGATTCTCCGCCGAGTGCTGATCTCCTCTCATCTTATCCGTTTTGGATCGATTATCTCACGCCAGTGCGACCCCCTGCGGCCTCCTGCGAAGTTCAGCGAGCGTCGGATTTTGCGTCGATGTCGCGAGGGACGTCGAATTTACCCGTGAAAAATGACGGCTGTTGTCGATCCTACTCGGGGAGCTTCAGTCCCTGACCCTCGACTTCGGGGTGGCGATCCGGGTGCGGGTCCCGGCGACCAAGACGGTCTGGGCGGTGGTCGACCACAACAGCGAGAACGCCGCGATCATTCCCGCTGCCGTCCCCGAGGTCAGGGCACCATCCAGGCCAGCGGCCCGGACTGCAGCCAGACCAACAGCCCCATGAGCACCGCCAGCGCGAGGCTGTGGGGGAAGACCCGCCGGAGGATCGCTCCCTCGCGGGCGTGCGTGCCGGTCGCCGTCGCCGAAACCACGATGCTCTGGGCGTCGATCATCTTCCCCATGACGCCGCCGGTGCTGTTGGCCGTGCAGATGAGCAGCGGATCGAGCCCCAGCTGCTCGGCGGTCACCCGCTGGAGGCTGCCGAACATCGCGTTGCTCGAGGTGTCGGAGCCGGTGAGCGCCACGCCCAGCCAGCCGAGGAGCGGCGCGAAGAACGGATAGAACGGCCCGGACCAGGTCAGCGCCAGGCCGAGCGTGACGTCGGTGCCGGAGTAGCGGGTCACGAAGGCCAGCGCGAGCATCGCCGCGATCGTGACGAGCGAGCCCGCCAGCCGGGTCAGGTTCGCGCACCAGATCCTGCCCGCCCGCCGCCAGGGAATCCGCAGCCAGGGAACGGCCAGCAGCGCGGCGACCACGATCCCCGTGCCCGCGGCCGAGACCCAGTTGAGCCGGTAGAGGGCCCGCTCGATCTCCTGGGGCTCGCGGGTCGCCGGTGGCACCTTGGCCACGCGGCCGTCGAGCCGCGGCACCGGGAACTCCGGGGCGAAGACCGCCGGAGGCAGGCGGGTGAACGCCGCCTTCGTCTGCGGCAGCCCCCAGCCGAAGACCGCCAGCGAGAGGAACACCCACGGCATCCAGGCCCAGGCGACCGTCCGCGGGGCGTCGGCCGGCTCCGCCGACCGGGCCGCATGGGCCGCCGCGCCGTCGTACCGCCAGCACTTCCGCGGCTGCCACCGCCGCAGGAAGACCGCCAGCGCCACGAGGCTCGCCACGCCGCCGACCACGTCGACGAGCGCGGGCCCCACGAAATTCGCCACCCCCCACTGCACCGCCGCGAACGACCCGCCGCACACGAGCACCGCCGGCCAGACGCCGGCCAGCCCCCGCCAGCCGGCCATCGTCCAGACCATCCAGGCCGGCACCACGAGCGAGAAGAACGGCAGCTGCCGCCCCGCCATCGCCGAGATCGCCTGCTCGTCGAGCCCGGTGACCTTGGCGAGCGTGACGATCGGCGTGCCGAGCGCCCCGAAAGCGACGGGAGCCGTGTTGGCGATGAGCGCCAGGCAGGCCGCCTCGACCGCCGGAAATCCCGCCCCGGTGAGGAGCGCCGCCGAGATCGCCACGGGGGCCCCGAACCCGGCCGCCCCCTCCAAGAAGGCGCCGAATGAGTAGGCGATGAGCAGGGCCTGAACGCGGTGGTCGGCGGAGAGACGGGTCACCGAACGCTTCATGACCTCCAGCGCCCCCGCCTCGACCGAGAGGCAGTAGAGGAACATCGCGGCGACGATGATCCAGCCGATGGGAAACAGGCCGAAGGCCGCGCCGTTGAGGGCCGCGGCGACCGCGGTGTCGGCGGGCATGCCCACGATCCCGACGGCGATCCCCAGTGCCGCCGCGAGGCCCGCGGCCGCCGCCCGCCACGCCGGCCAGCCGGCGATCGCCAGCAGGCCGAGCAGGACGGCCAGCGGCACCAGGGCCACGAGCGTCGAGCCCGGCGGCCACCCCAGCGGATCGTAGACGTGAGACCAGACCATGGTGCCGCACCCCCGCGCGGGCTCACTCCGTCGAGATCGCCTCCAGCAGATCCAGTCGCGCGGCCCGCCGTGCCGGCAGCCATGCCGCCAGCGCCGTGACGGCCACCGCCGCCGCCAGCGTGCCGGCCACGATGCCGGGCCGGAACGAGAACCGCAGGGGATGACCCAGGAGCGGCTGGCTCGCCGCCTGGATGAAGGCGGCGGTCGTCATCCCGCCCACCAGCCCGATGAGGCTGCCGGCGGCGCCCAGCAGCAGGCTCTGGATCACGACCATGCGAGTCACGTGCCGGCCGTCCATGCCGACGGCCCGCAAGAGCCCCAGCGACCGCGTCTGCTCCAGCACGTTCATGGTCACCGTGTTGGCCACGCCCAGGCCCCCCACGACGAAGCCCAGCCCGAGGATCGTCCACAGCGCGCCGACGAGGCCGTCGACGATCCGGCCGACGAACCGGCGGAAGTCGACGAACGACTGCAGCACCATGGCGTGGTCTGCGGCGATGGCCGCCAGCGGCTCCCGCAGGCCGGCTGCCCCGCCGGCGGTGGCCGTGACCAGGAGCATGTCGGCCGCCTCCATGCCCAGCAGCCGCGCGGCGGCGTCGCGCCGCAGGAGCAGCGACGAGCCCCCCGACATGTAGTCGACGACGAGCGCGGCCACCTTCAGCTTCGTCGACCGGCCGAGCACGTCGACGACGACCTCGTCGCCCGCCGCGATGCCAGTGCGGCGGGCCAGGGCCGTGCCCACGACCGCCTCACCGCGGGCGAGCGACCCCCGCACCGCCTCCGGGTCGGCGGCCACCGGCTCGACCGGCAGGGGTTCGGCGTCGGGCATGTCGCGGGCCATGACGAGGCAGGCCGTGCCGGCGACCCGTCCGCCCGCCAGGCCGATGCCCTCGAGCTTCGCCACCGCCGCCAGGGCCCGCACGGCCGCCTCGGCTCCGCCCGCCACCGCGGCTCCCTCGGGCTGGCTGCGGGCGATGGCGCCGGCGTGGATGAGCACCCAGTCGGCCCGCATCGTGCGGTCGAACCAGGCGAGCACGTCGTCGACGCTGTCGCGGATGGCGTGGCCGAGGCCGACGGCGTTGGTGACCGCCACGACGAGCACGCCGGTCGTGAGCGCCGTGCGGACCGGCTGCCGGAGAATCTGCGACAGGGCGAGCGTCCGCTCGGTCTTCCAGCGACCCGGCACGAGCATGGCGAGGAGACGGGCCAGCGGCGGCAGCACCAGCGGCGTCGCGGCGATGAACGCCATGAGCAGCGCGATCCCGCCGGCGACGGCGAACCGGGGAGGCAGGAGGCCCGCGATCACCAGCCCCTGGATGCCCGCCGCCCCAGCCGTCAGGCCGACGACCGCGGCGGCGTACCGCACGGAGATCCGGGCCGGCCGCGGAGCAGGCGCCCGGGCGAGCCCCTCGAGGAGATCGACGCGCGTCGCCGCGCGGGCCGGCCACCAGGCGGCCAGCACGGCCAGCGCCAGCCCGACGGCCACGGCCACCGGCAGGATGAGCGGATCGACGGCGAGCGCCGCGGGGGGGACGTCGAGGGCCCGGGCGATGCCCGCGGCGATCGGCCGCGCGGCCGCCAGCCCCACAGCCGCGCCGGCCACCGCGCCGACCGCCCCCAGGATCGCCGCCTCCCCGGCCACGAGCCGGCGGATCATCCGCGCCGTCGCCCCCAGCAGCCGCAGGAGCGAGAAGCCGCGCCGCCGCTCGGCGACGTTCATGAGCATGGCGTTGCCCACGACGAACCAGGCCATCGCCGCGGTCAGTCCGGTGACGAAGTCGAGGCCGAGGTGCGCCGAGTGGACCATGTCCTCGGCCATGCCGGCGGCGTTCACCGGCACTTCCGCGACGAGCGCCGGCGGCAGCCGCCGACGCACGCCGTCGAGCACGCGAGCCTTCGCCGCCCCGCTCTCCAGCACGACCCGCACCCGGTCGACGGACCCGCCCAGCGCCGCCAGGCCGGCGAGCGCCCGGGCATCGACGACCACGCCGCCCCCCTCCGCGAACTGCCCCAGGGAGCGGCTCTCGGCGAGGCCCGTCACCGTCATCCGGCGAACCCGCCGCTGGAGGAAGAGCAGCACCTCGTCGCCCACCCCGCGGCCGATGCTCGCGGCCAGCCCCTCGTCGAGCACCACCTCGTCGTTGGCCAGGCAGGCCGACCCGGAGGAGAGCGCGAGCAGCCCGGCCTCCGTCAGGGCCTCCGCGTCGACGCCCACCACGACCTGCCGCACCCGCTTCTCGCCCGCTCGGAGGATCGTCGGCCTGTAGAGCAGCGGCACCACCGCCCGCACTCCGGGTAGGTCGGACAGCCGCGGAACGGAGCCGGCGGCGAACCGGCCGCCGTCGCGATCCAGCACGTCGATCACCGCCGCCCCGCCGACCGCCTCCGAGAGCCGGCGGTAGCCCGCCCGCGACGCGTCGGCCGCGGCCCAGGTGGCGACGATCGCACCGACGGCGGTGGCCACGCTCGCCACGGTCGCCAGGGCGCGGCCGGGCCGCTTCGACCACTGCCGCACGATCAGGCGGCTGGTCTTCATGTGGGGCCTCCGGCCATCCTGGCGGCCGCGGCCCGCCGGCCGGGGGTCGGCTCGTCTGACTGGATGAGCCCGTCGTGCATGCGGATCACCCGTCCCGCCGCCGCCGCGACCGCCGGCTCGTGCGTCACCATGACGACCGTCTGACCGTGGTCGGCCACGAGCCGCTCGAGCAACTCGACGATGAGCCGCGAGTTGGTGGAATCCAGCGCCCCCGTCGGCTCGTCGGCCAGCACGATCGCCGGCGCGGTGACGACCGCCCGGGCGATGGCCCCGCGCTGCTGCTCGCCGCCGGAGAGCTCGTCCGGCCGGTGCCGCAGGCGGTGCCCCAGCCCCACCATCTCCAGGGCCCGCTGGGCCGCGGCGTCGGACTCCGCGTCGCCGACCCCGTCGAGCGCCAGCGGCAGCGCCGCGTTCTCCAGGAGCGACAGCTCGGGCACGAGGTTGTACCGCTGGAAGATGAAGCCGATCCGCCGCCGGCGGACGGCGGCCAGGGCGTCGTCGTCGAGCGAGGCGAGGTCGACGCCCTCCAGGAACACGCGGCCCGACGTCGGCCTCGTGATCCCGCCGAGCATGTGGAGCAGGGTGCTCTTGCCCGATCCCGAGGAGCCGGTGATCGCCACGAACTCGCCGGACGCCACGGCGAGGTCGACGCCCCGGATGGCGGACACGGGCGTCGCACCCGCCTCGGCACCGGTGAAGTCCTTGACGAGCCGCTCGGCGCGGAGGATCGCGGGGCGTGAGGCGGGATCGGCGGCCATGGGATCGAGCCTCGCGGGACGGAACGGGCCGCGGCATCCTACCCGCCGGCCGGCCGTGCCGCCGTTTCGCCGCCCTGCAGCGGCATTGCCGGCTCCGCCGCGACCCAGCAAAATACCGCTCCCCGCGGCGGCGCGAGGCCCGTCGGGCCGGTGGCCGCGCGGGGCCGCGTGAGCAGGGAAGCATGACCGCGCAGCCAGGCTCGTCCGTCCCGCCGCCGGTGCTGGTCGTCGGCGACGTGATGCTCGACCGCTACCTCCACGGCGCCGCGGAGCGGATCTCGCCGGAGGCGCCGGTGCCCGTGCTCCACGTGCGGCGGTCGTTCGAGCGGCCGGGCGGAGCCGCCAACGTGGCCGTGAACGTGGCGGCCCTCGGCGGCCATCCGCTCCTGGTCGGCACGGTGGGGGACGACGCGGCGGCCGCGCGGCTGCGGGCCGCGGTCGCGGCCGAGGGCGCGACGCCGGAGCACCTGATGCCGGCCGCGGGCCCCACGACCACGAAGACCAGGCTCCTCGCGGGCCACAACCAGATCGCCCGGTTCGACGAGGAGGAACCGCTCGCCGATCCGGCTGCCCGGGCGGCCCTGGTCGAGCGGACCAGGGCGCTCCTGCGGCAGGCCCGCGTGGCGATCCTCTCCGACTACGCCAAGGGCGTCTGCGACGGGGACGTCTGCCGAGCCGTCATCGACGAGGCCGCGCGGCAGGGCGTGCGGGTGGTCGTCGACCCGAAGGATCCCGACTTCACCAAGTATTCCGGCGCCGCGGTCGTCACGCCGAACCGCGGCGAGGCTGCCGCCGCCGCGCGGTTCCCGATCCGCGACCCCGACGAGGCCATCCGCGCCGGACGGCTGATCCGGGATCGCTACGCCATCGAATCGGTGATCGTCACGCTCGGCGAGCAGGGGATGGTCGTCGTCGGGGCCGGCGACGTGGCGCTCATCCCGACCCAGGCCAAGCGGGTCTTCGACGTCACCGGCGCCGGCGACACGGCGGTGGCGATGCTCGCCGTGGCGCTCGCCGAGGGAACCGCCCTGCCGGAGGCCTGCTTCCTGGCCAACGCCGCGGCGGGGCTCCAGGTGGCCCGCATCGGCACCGCGCGGATCACGCGGAGCGAGGTCGCCGAGGCGATCGAGCGGCGGGAGACCGTGGCGCGGAGCAAGGTGGTGACCGCCGACGGGCTCGTGGCGGCCGTGCGGCAGGCCCGGGCCGAGGGCAAGCGGATCGGCTTCACCAACGGCTGCTTCGACATCCTCCATCACGGCCACGTGACGCTCCTCGACGCGGCGGCCCGGGAGTGCGACGCGCTCGTCGTGGGGGTGAACTCCGACGCCTCGGTGACGCGGCTGAAGGGGCCGCCGCGGCCGTTCGTCCCCTCCGCGGCGCGGCAGGCCGTGCTCGCCGCGCTCTCCAGCGTGGCCTGGGTCTGCGAGTTCGACGGCGACACCCCGGTCGACCTGATCCGGGCCGTCGAGCCCGACGTGCTCATCAAGGGGGCCGACTACGCGCCGCACCAGGTGGTGGGGGCCGACATCGTGCTCGCCCGCGGCGGCCGCGTCGCGACGCCGCTCTTCGTGCCGAACGTCTCCACGACGAACATCGTCGACCGCATCCTCGCCTCGGGCCGGGGTCCCGCATGATCCTCCTGACCGGGGCCGCCGGCTTCATCGGCTCGAACATCCTCGCGGCCCTCAACGCCCGCGGCCACGACGACGTCATCGCGGTCGACGACCTCCGCGACGGTGGCAAGTGCGCGAACCTCTCGGGCCGCGGCTTCGCCGACTACCTCGACGCCGACGAGTTGCTCGCCGCGGACGAGCTTCCGCGGCTCACCGGCATCCTCCACCAGGGCGCCTGCGTCGACACCACGGCCCGCGATGGCCGGGCGGTCATGCAGCAGAACCACGCCTTCTCCAAGCGGATGCTCGAGCTGGCGCGGAGGCACGGCTGCCCGCTGGTGTACGCCAGTTCGGCGGCCGTCTACGGCGACGGCGCCGCCGGCTTCCGCGAGGAACTCGCCTGCGAGCGGGCAGTCACGCCCTACGCGTTCTCGAAGTGGGCCTTCGACCAGTTCGTGCGGCGGGAGGCGGCCGGCGGCCGGCTCGGCGTGCCCGTCGTGGGGCTCCGCTACTTCAACGTCTACGGCCCCGGCGAGGGGCACAAGGGACGGATGGCGAGCGTGCCCTGGCACTGCTTCCAGGCGATCCGGCGGGGCGAGCGGCCGCGGCTCTTCGAGGGGAGCGACGGCTTCGTCCGCGACTTTATCCACGTCGCCGACGTGGCCCGGGTGAACCTCTTCTTCCTCGACGAGGCGGCGGCGGGCCGCGACCGCAGCGGCATCTACAACGTCGGCACGGGACTGCCGCGGTCGTTCGGCGACATGGGGAGAATCATCGCCCGGGTGACCGGTTCGCCCGAGCCGGTCACGATCCCCTTCCCGGACGACCTCCGGGGCCAGTACCAGGCCTACACCTGCGCCGACATCGCCCGGCTGCGGCAGGCGGGCTGGGACCAGCCGTTCCTCTCGCTCGAGGACGGCATCGCGGACTACTGGCGGGCCCTCGACGGCCGCGGCTGACGCCCGATGGGGCCGCGGGGTCCGGCTGCTGGCAGGCTCGGGGAGCCCTCAGGGTTTGCCCCGCAGGCGTTATCGGCACCCGCGGAACGCCGCGCGGCTCCGCCGGGCATGCCCGGGCCTTGCGGTGACGCCGCAGCCCCGGAGAATCAGGGCTCCCCGCGGCGGTTTCGGCCGCAATACAGACGCCTGGAGGCGAGCCCTTGGCCACGACCACCCTGCCCCGATCCCGCGGTGCGACCGCGGCCGGCGTCCACTGGGAATACCTGGTGCCGATCGCCGCGGTCCACGTGCTGGCCTGCCTGGCGCTGGTGCCCTGGTGCTTCAGCTGGTCGGGCGTGGTCCTGGCCCTCGTCGGCACGAACGTCTTCGGCACCCTGGGCATCAACCTCTGCTACCACCGGTTGCTTGCGCACCGCAGCCTCGTGGTGCCGCGCTGGCTGGAACGGACGCTGACCACGATCGCGATCTGCTCGCTGGAGGACACGCCGGCCCGCTGGGTGGCGAACCACCGGCTCCACCACGTCCACTCCGACGAGGATCCCGACCCGCACTCCCCGCGGGACGGGATCCTCTGGTCGCACTGCGGCTGGCTCTTCCGCCGCGCCAACGACCGCCGGTCGTTCTCCTTCTTCGACAAGTACGCCCGCGACATCCTCGCCGACGACTACTACCGCTACCTGGAGCGGCACCCGACGGCGGTGCTGTGGATCTACACGGCGCACGCGGCGGTGTTCGCGGCGGCGGGCTGCCTCGTCGGCCGCTGGACCGGCGGCGACTGGGCCCACGGCGTCCGGCTGGCCGCCAGCTGGGTGGTCTGGGGCGTGTACGTCCGGACCGTGCTCGTCTGGCATATCACCTGGAGCGTCAACTCGCTGACCCACCTCTTCGGCTACCGCAGCTACGCGACCGAGGAGGACAGCCGCAACAACTGGCTCGTGGGCCTGCTCGCGATGGGTGAGGGCTGGCACAACAACCAC
>JBIIUP010000121.1:0-9520 GCA_044339885.1 Pirellulales bacterium
GGTGTCGGCCTGTAAGATCTTTTACTCGAGCAATGCTTCGACACCACTTTTCCGCTCCATCTCCTTGACGGGGGCCAGCGTGGCGGCGGTGAATCCAATCGATGGAAGAAGCACGAGTTGGGTGCTCACGTTCCCGGCGACGACGACTGCGCTTAAGGGCATCTACCGCGTCGACGTCGGCGGACCGACTGCAGGTATTCTCCCCGAGGTGGCCATCTCTTCCATCTTCTGGAAGTGGCTCTGACGATCGGTCGCGACCCGTCTCACCAGCGGGTCTCGATGCCCGTCGAGACGCCGTGCAGGAACACGCTGCCGCTGGTGTTGATGCCCGCCCCCGGGACTGACAGGTCCACGAGGTTCAACTGGTTGGCCGGCACGGCCACGCCGCCCAGCCAGAACAGCGAGTAGCCCACCCGCCAGGCCAGCCACTCCGTGACGGCGAGAGTCGCGTTGAGGCCCAGCTCCCCGAAGAAGGCCGTCCGGGCGGTGTCGTTGCCCAACGGGCCCCACGGCGTGCCGTTCTCCAGGATGCCGCCGGTCCGCTGGTAGGCGTTGTTGTAGAAGACGCCCGCCTTGCCGATGCCGTTGAGCGTGAACCAGTTGCCGGAGTTCCACAGGCCCACGTCCATGCCGACCTGGCCGCCGTAGAGGTCGTTGCCCGTCACCGTGGAGACCTGGTTCTGCGCCGAGAGATTCGGGGCCGTCGACGCCAGGACGAGCCCCTGGTTCCACTGCACCCAGCGGAATCCGGCCAGCCAGGTCACCGGGCACCAGCACTCCCGACGCCGCCAGTTCAGCTCGGCACTCTGGATGCGGCCGTCGGTGAGGAGCTCCGCGGTGCCCGGCACGATGGGATCGAAGTTGCTTGGCAGGCCGATCGGCGTGTACGTCCCCTGCCCGATCAGCACGTTGCCGTTGAAGGTGCCGACGTTGAGGTAGTTGCCCTCGACCGCGTAGCAGTTGTCGAGGTTGACGAGCAGCCCGAACCGCATGCCCGTCGACATGGGGGTGCCCGCGTCGTTGGCGTCGATCGCCGTGGGCCCGAGGGTGCCGTAGTTGAGCAGCGGCCGGCTGGCGCTGTTGCCCTGCCAGAGCATGAGCGCGTCGTACTGGCCGATCACGCGGGGGCAGGCCGGGCCGAGGATCCGGTTGAACCAGCCGGCGGCCGTGTTCCAGTTGCCATCCGGGCACGGGCAGGGGCATCCCTCGTCCCCGACGCAGGCCGCATTGGCGTCGTCCGGCGCGGAGACGCACCCGGGCTGCCCCGGGTAGACGAGGATCGCGTCATCCTGGGCCGCCGACCAGGCGTCGCCGCCGGCCTGCTGCACGTCCCCTTGCACGTCCTCGAAGCTGCCGCCCTGGGCGGCCGGCGAGATCACGAGCGACCAGACCAGCGCCACAACCGCCGGCAGATACACGAGCTTCCGCATGTCCATGACCCGAGGCCCCCTGGGAAAGGATTCGCTCATCCTTTCGACTTCGGGTCCTGCGGGTCGTGACCAGCGTGCCTCGAATACCGGTCGCGGAACCCTGGGGGCCGCGGCAAGCTGCGGGAACTCTCGGGCCACCGGCCGGCCGCCCAAACCCCTCAGCCCGCCCGCTCGACCACCTCGCAGGCCCCGCCGGCCGTGCCCCGGCTGAAGCGGATGTCGAGCGTCCGCAGGTGGGTGTGGAGGCCGGCGTCCTGGATCGGCAGGATGTGGGCCGGAAAGCCCGACTCGTTGTGGTGGGAGTGCCACAGGCCCGGCGGCGTCACGAACACCGAGTGCGGCTGCCAGTCGAACCGCTCGCCGTCCTTGATGCTGCCGTCCGGAGCGAGGCTCCGCCCGACCATCGTGTAGCAGCCCGGCCTGGCGTCGACGACGAGATCGACAGCCACCGACTGGTGGCGGTGCGGGGCCTGCACGGCGTTCACCGGCAGGATGCCGAACATCGCCCAGAGCACGTGGGTGATCGTCATCGTCTGCGGAAAGAGCCGGTGCCCCAGCAGCACGCTCAGCCGGTTCGCCGTGGCGCTCGACGGATCGTGGAGCACCGCGTTCAGGGCCTCCGCGATCGCGGCCTTGGCGTAGAGCGTGGGCGGGAACTGCTGCCGCGTCGCCTCGACGCCCAGGTACCGCATGAGCGGCTCGTCGTGCACCCAGTAGAGGGCCGCGTCGGTCGCCGCGATGTGGGTGGCCCGGCTCCGCGCCGGGAGCGTGAACAGGTCGCCCGCCTGCCACGGCATCTCGGTGTCGCCCGGCCCGGCGGCAAGGGCGCCCCCGCTCGCCGGGTCGGCCAGCCGCGTCACCCCCTGCCCGCGCATCACGAAGAACAGCTGGCTGGTGGCGTTGGCGAACGTCATGTGGGCGTCGCCGGGACGGACATGGACGAAGCTGGCGCACAGCCCCGGCGACGTGCAGGGGCCGGGGCAGCCGAGTGCGGCGCTGGTGTCGAGCGGAACCGTGCGGGTGGGGCCCTGCTCGTGAAGCTCCGCGCCGAACCGGGCCCCGGGAATCGGTCCCAGCGTGCCGTCGGCGAGCGGATTGGACGCGTAGCGGTAGTCGTGGAACCGGGCGGCCTCGGTGAACCGCTCGACGGGGGCGTGGTCCTGGGCGGGCTTGAGCATGTGGCACCTCCGGAGAACGAATTCTACAACAGGGGCATGATGGACGCCCCCCTGCCCGCCCCGCCGCGGATCGCCTCGCTGCTCCCGGCCGCCACCGAGATCGTCGCCGCCCTCGGCCTGGTCGACCGGCTCGTGGCCCGCTCGCACGAGTGCGACGAGCCGCCGGCCGTCGCGACACTTCCCGCCGTCACGGCCACGAGGATCGATCCGAGAGCGCCGAGCCGCGCCATCCACGAGCAGGTGGGCCAGGCCGTCGAGGCCGACGGGCTCTTCACGCTCGACGTCGATACGCTCGCCGCCCTCGCCCCCGACCTCATCCTCACCCAGGCCGCCTGCGACGTCTGTGCGCTCCCGGCCGACCGGGTGGAGGCGGTGGTCCGAAAGTCGGCGACGGCCGTCCGCGTGCTCGCGCTCTCCCCGACCCGGCTCGACGACCTGTGGCGCGACATCCTCGCCGTGGGCGCAGCGACGGGCACGCTCGGCCGGGCCCGCGAACTGGTCGCGCGGCTCCGCGCCCGCTGCCACTCGGCCGCCAGCCGCACGGCGACGCTCGCTCGCGGCCGCCCGGAAGCCCTGCCCCGCGTGGCCATGATCGAGTGGCTCGACCCGCCGATGGCGGCCGGCAACTGGGTGCCCGAGCTGGTCCGGCTGGCCGGCGGCGACGACGTCCTCGGCAGGCCCGGCAGCCACTCGCACTGGATCACGTGGGACGACGTCGTCCGGGCCGATGCCGACGTCGTGCTCCTCGCGCCCTGCGGCTTCACGCTCGACCGCGTCGTCGCCGAGGCCGCGGCGCCGGCCGTGCGGCCGCACCTGAAGAGCCTGCGGGCCGCCCGGGCGGGCCGGCTGTTCGCCGTCGACGGCCACCACCTGCTCAACCGTCCCGGCCCCCGGCTCGTCGAGTCGCTCGAGGTGCTGGCAGAGCTGCTCTGGCCGGGGGAGTTTCGGTTCGCGGCGACGGGCCGGTTCGCGCGGCCGCTGGCGATCGAGTGAGCCGGGCTCGACGTCGGGAGTCCGGTTGTTGGGCAACCGGTCGGTCGGGCCGGGCTACCGCGTGGCCGGGTTTGGTAGTCCGGTTGCCGTGCAACCGGTCGGTCGGGCCGCATTCCCGGTTGCATGGCAACCGGGCTACCACTCTGCAACCGGCTTGCGGGCGGGCGTCACCGCAGATCCGCCGGCTTCACGCCCGGCTTCCACGTCCCGGCCCCGAACGGCCGCGGCTCGTACCGGCCCACGACGTCGACGACCGACCGCTCGGGGATCCGCTCCTCGAGACCCACGGCCCAGTAGCACGCGTTCACCAGTAGCCGCCGCAGGCCGGCGGATTCCAGGTCGGTCGCCGCCCCCATCGTCGTCGTGAACACCCTGCCCCGCGGCCCGCCCCCGACGCTGGAGGTCTTCGTCCAGGCCACCGGCATCGGCGGGTCGTTCTTGCCGCCCGACACCGGTGCGTCGGCGGGCTTCATGCCTGCGAGCACCTGCCCGAGCACCAGCGCCCGGGAGTCGCCCGGCAGCGGCAGCCGCACCCCGTAAACGTCGGTCGGTCCCCAGATGTCGCCGTCGGCGATGCCCCGCAGGATCGGATGGTCCTTCGCGCCGGGCGCGAGGATGCCGCGGGTGCTCTGCGTGCCGTGGCCGCCGTGGTGGCTGATCCACGTCTCGCCGAGCACCTCCCGCCCGAAACCCTGCCGCATCGGCTCGCCGGCGTGGTCCCAGCTGTACCGGTGGTAGGCGGCCCCCGAGGGGATGGCGAAGGCGTGCGTCGCCGTCCGCAGGCCGATGACCGGCCGCCCCGACCGCAGGTAGTCGTCGATCTCCTTCATCTGGGCATCCGGCAGGTTGCGGAACCGAGTGGCGATCACCATCAGGTCGGCCGTCCGCAGCGCCTCCAGGCCGGGGATGTTCGTCCGCTGGTCGGGGGCGATCGTGCCGGTCGCCGGGTCGATCGCGTAGAGCACCGTGCAGTCGAAGCCGTGATGCGTCGCGAGGATCTTCGCCAGCTGGGTGAGGGCCTCCTCGCTGCGATACTCCTCGTCGCCGCTGACGAGCACGACCCGCTTGCCCTTTCCGGGCCCCGCCTGCCCTGCGATCGAAAGCCAGGGCCCGGCCGAGGCGGGGACGGCCGTGCCGACGGCGGCGAGTTTGAGGCGGATCTGCTCCGCCGCGGCCGCCGCGTCGGCCTCGAGGCCCGGGATCTTCGCGGCTTCGTCCACGACCGCGAGGCTCTCAAGGCTCGGATACCGCGTGAGGATCGCGAGGATCGCCTTGCGATCGACCGCCTCCCGTGCCAGCGGCAGCGCCCGGCGGCACATCTCTGCCCGCTCGGCGTCCGGCAGCACGAACTGTCGGGCGATCCGCAGGTAGCCCCGCAGGCCGCGGGTGCGGTACTTGCCCTCTTGCTCAGCGGCCGCCAGTTCCAGCAGCACGGGGGCGGCGTCGGCCGTCATCCACGCCCCGAGCAGCCGCGTGCCGGCGTCGCGCAGCTCCGCATCGCCCCCCTTCGCCGCCTCCGCGACGATGCCCAGGGCCCGTGCTCCGCCCACGCTCCCAAGCGCCTCCAGGATCGCCACCTTCGTGGGCCCCGTGGCGGCCGCGAACACCGGCGCCAGCTGCGCCGCGCACCCCTCTCGATCGGGCATGCGGACGCAGGCGGCACTGAGCGCCTTGCCGGCCGCCTCGGCCTCGCCGGCGTCCCGCGGCTCGAGCACCCGCTGCGTCAGCACGTCGAGCCGAGCGAGGTCGACCACCTCGCCGAGCGCCTCGATGGCCGCCAGCCGCACCTTCTCGTCGGCGTGGTCGACCAGCGGCACCAGGGCCGCCGCGGCGTCGATCCTCCGGTCTGCGACGAGCCCGACGACGAGCGGCAGTTCCCCGGCCGATGCTTCCACAAGCCGCTCGCTGATCGCGCGGTCCACGGCGGCGTCGGGCAGCCGCGCGAGCGCCGATCGCACCGCCACGGCGATCCCGGCGTCGGGATCGGCGGCGATCCGCATGAGCGGCGCAAACGCAGTCGCATCGCCGATCCGGCCGAGTGCGTCGATGGCCGCCAGCCGCAGCGGCTTGGGGCCCCGGGCCGCGGCCTCGATGAGCCCGGCACGAACGGACGGACGGCTCGCAGTCGCATTTCTCTCGGCCAGCACGTCGACGATGTTCACGGCTCGCTCGCCGGCCTCTCCGCCGCCGGCACCGGCCGCAACCTCCGCGAGAAGGGCCGAGTCGACCGCCTCCGCGAGCGCCGCGTCCGGCCGCGGGCCGCGGCCCAACTCGCGGGCGGTGAACAGCCCGATGTTCCTCTGCCGCCGTTCGGGCGATCGCAGCGACTCGACGAGCAGCGGCAGCCCCGCGACGCCGCGGGCGACGATCAGGCCGCGCGTGGCCTCGGCCCGCCGCTGTGCACCGACGGCCGCATCCTGCCGCACGAGTTCGTAGAGCGAGATGGTGGCCGCCGCGTCGCCCGCGGCCAAGAGCCCCTCGGCACAGAGCACGCAGGCCTCGGCCACGGCGTCCTTCTCCTGCGCGGTCGCCAGGGCCGCCGCCAGCGGGCCTGCCGCCTCGGGCGTGCCAATCCGGCCGAGCGCGGCCGCCGCGGCCGCCGCCACGTCGGCCTCGGGGGCGGCGAGCAGCCGCGCCAGCAGCGGCACCGCGGCCGTCTCCCGACGCACGCCGAGCGAGTTGATCGGCCCGACCTGCAACGGGCCGGCGAGCGTCTCGGTGGCCCGACGGAGCGCCCCTCCCGCCTCGGTGCCCGGTATCGCCTCGAGTGCGATCCGCGCCCACGAGGCGAGCCGCTCGTTGGCCAGCAGCGGCTCGAGGTCGGCGACCGCGGCGGCCGAGCCGTGCACGGCGAGCAGCTTGCAGGCCAGGGCCTTGTCGGCCTCCGGCCCGGCTCCGCGGAGCGTGTCGAGGAGCTTCCGCTCCGCGGCCGCGCGGGCTGCCTCGTCACCGGCCGCCGCGGCCGGTGACCCCAGCAGGCCGCCGACCACGATCGCGACCAGGGCGACCCAGCGGCAGGAGCGGATCGAAGTGATGGCGATGGTCATGTCTGGCGCTCCCTTGAACATCTCACAGTCGCCACGGCTCTCGCAGGGCCTCCGACCGGAGCCGGTTGGCCGCGTCGTCGTCCACGAAGCGATGGGTGGCGAGGTCGAGCTTCACGGGCCTGTCCAGGAAGATCGCGATGTTCGCCGCGTGGCAGGCGAGGTGGGCGTTGCAGGCCGCGTCGGCGTTGCCCTTGGGCTTGCCGCGGGTCTTCACGCAGTCGAGGAAGTCGCGGACGTGGAACGTGGCCGGGTAGTTGTCGAGCTTCTCGACCTTCCGGCCGGCCAGCAGCGCCGGCGAGCTGAGCGCTATCTCGCCGCTGTCGCCGGTCTCGACCCAGCCGGTCTCCCCCTCGAACCGCACCGGGCAGGAGCCGAGCGGCAGCCAGCCGGAGTCCCGAAACACCAGTTCCGTGCCATCGGCGTAGCGGGCCACGAGCTGGCCGTCCCGCGGCGGGTGATAGTCCACCGGCGGCGGCCGGTCGTTCAAGGCCCACTGGCAGAGGTCGACGCAGTGCGAGCCCCATTCCAGCACGCCGCCGCCGACGAGCCCGCCCCCCTTCTCGAAGTTAAAGCCATCGGCGAGCGTCTTGGCGTGGAACGGCCGCCAGGCGGCCGGGCCGAGGTACATGTCCCAGTCGGCGACGGCGGACTCGGGCGGCGGATCGGCCGACAGCCAGCCGCTCGTGGCCGCCTGCATCCCGCGCGGCTGCGCGTAGACCCGCCCGATCCTGCCCAGCCGGCCGGTGCGGGCCAGCTCGCAGGCGAACGCGAAATGGGGCACGTTCCGCCGCTGCGTGCCCGCCTGGAAAACGGTGCCGCACCGCCGCATCGTGTCGCGATGGACGAGCGTCTCGGCGATGTTCTTCGTGCAGGGCTTTTCGCAGTAGATGTCCTTGCCCGCCTTGGCGGCGAGCATCGACATGAGTCCGTGCCAGTTGGGGCCGGTGGCGATGAGCACCGCGTCGATGTCATCGCGGTCGAGCACCTCCCGGAAGTCGCGATGCATCTCGCAGTTGCGGTTGCCGTGATGCTCGTCGGCGATCTTCTTCACGGCCAGCCGGCGGTTCTCCTTGACGTCGCAGATCGCCGCGAATTGGACGTCAGGCTGCTGGAGGAAGCAGTTCAGGTCGTAGGTGCCGCGGTTGCCGATGCCGATGCCGCCGACCACCACCCGCTCGCTCGGTGGCACCGCGCCATCGAGGCCCAGCGCCGACGACGGGATGATCATCGGGGCCGCGACGGCACCGCCCGCGGTGAGTCCGCGGCGGAGGAAGTCGCGACGGCTTCCGCGGCCGGCCGGCGGCTTGCGGAGACGACCCGTGGGGGTTCGTGCACCAGGCATGACGTGCTCCCTTCCAAGGGACTCGGAGGCCGCCGGTGATGCGGCCCGCCAGGACCTGCGCAAGATACCACGCTGGGCCCCGAAACCGGCCGGCGGGGAGATTCGACTCCGACCCGACGCGAGGGTATCACTACTCGGTCCGCTCACCGGAGTCGCGCACCGTCATGAACGAATTCTTTCGCCCCTCGGGCCGCCCGCAGCTGCCGCCGTTTCCGGCCGGAGTGCCGTTGCAGCTCCTCGCCGGTGCGGCGGTCGTGTTCTTGCTCATCGCGGGCCTGGCGCGGGGCGTCTACACGGTCGGGCCGGAGAGCGTCGGCGTGATCCAGCGGTTCGGCCGGGCCGTCGGCAGCGTCGGCCCCGGCCTGCGGTTCAAGCTCCCCTTCGGCATCGACACCGTCACGATCCTGCCGGTGAAGCGGCAATTGAAGATGGAGTTCGGCTTCGGGACGCCCGGCGGTCAGAACCCCGACCAGACCTCCGCCGAGGCGGCGCGGGAGAGCGACATGGTCACCGGCGACCTCAACGCCGCCCACGTGGAGTGGGTGGTGCAGTACGAGATCAGCGATCCCGAGCGGTTTCTCTTCAACCACCGCGAGCCGGGGCCCACGCTCCGCGACTTCGCCGAGAGCGTCATGCGCGAGGTGGTGGGCGACCGCACCGTGGACGAGGTCCTCACGATCGGCCGGCAGGGGATCGAAAACGAGGCGATCGCGAAGCTCTCGGCGCTCGTGGAGAAGCTCGGAATGGGGCTGCGGGTCCAGCAGGTGCAGCTGAAGAACGTCCGGCCGCCCGACGCCGTGCAGCGGGCGTTCGAGGAGGTCAACCGCGCCCAGCAGGAGCGCGAGCAGATGATCAACCAGGCCAACGGCGAATACAACAAGGTCGTCCCCCGCGCCAGCGGCGAGGCGCAGCGGCGGCTGAGCGCCGCCGAGGGCTACGCGCTGAAGCGGGTCAACGAGGCCGAGGGTGACGTGGCCCGCTTCCGGGCGCTCCTCGAGCAGTACGAGAAGGCGCCGGAGGTCACCCGGCAACGCCTCTACCTGGAGACGATCGAGCAGGTCCTCCCGCAGCTCGGCGGCAAGATCATCCTCGACGCCGACGCCAAGCAGTTCCTGCCGCTGATGAACCTCCGGCAGCTCGACCCCGCAGCCCCCGGGAGCGACCGATGAGCCCCCTGCCGATCAACCATCCGCTCGTGCAGTTCCTGCGCGGCCTCGCCGACTGGCTCGTCTCCCCGCTCGGGGCCATCGCGGCGGCGGTCCTGGCGATCGCGGTCTTCGGCTGCGCCTACACGGTCGACCAGGCGGAGCAGGTCGTGATCACCCAGTTCGGCCGGCCGATCGGCGGCCCGATCAACGTCGAAGGCTCGGCCTCCGGCGCCGGTCTCCACTTCAAGCTGCCCTTCGTGCAGACGGCCAACCGCTTCGAGAAGCGGATCCTGGAGTGGGACGGGCCGGCCGGCGAGATGACGACCCGCGACAAGCTCTACGTCGTCGTCGACACGTTCGCCCGCTGGCGGATCGCCGACCC
>JBIIUP010000122.1:0-9506 GCA_044339885.1 Pirellulales bacterium
CCGACGATCTTGTCGCCGAGGTCCTTCGTCTCCTTGGAGAATTCACGCGTTGCTTCAGCCGTTGCCATCGCTCGAGATCCTTTCCCTTCGAAATGTGCGGTCCCAAGACCGCTGGTGTGACGTGTGGAAGTGACGTGTGTCGGTGGTGCGACGCGGACCCGCGGGGGAACGAGCCAGATCGGCGAACCGAGCCCATCTTTCTACCATCGTTTTCGTCCGGGTGAAGCCCGCCCCGCCAAAAGGCTCCCGGAGCCGGTTCAGGCGGCCGGAGCCTCGCTCCCGCCACCGGCCTTCTCGAGCTCGTCGACCCGCGAGGAAAGCTGGCCTGCCAGCACGCCCCCCGCCGAGACGATCTGCCCCGCCAGGACCCCGGCGAGCGACGAAATCTGCCCCGACAGGAGCGAAAGCTGCTCCATCCGGGTGGGCCACTTGGCGACGCTCTTGACGTCGGCGGCCTCCAGACGGGAGCCGTCCAGGGCGCCGCCCCGGCACTCGAAGCCATCGAAGTCCTTGACGCCGGTGAGCCGGTCGAGTTCCTTGGCCAGATCGACGATGTCCTCGCCGCCCCAGGCGATGGCGAGCATGCCCTCGGCCTTCTCCAGGGCCGGCTCCAGTGCCGTCCCCATCGTGGCCCGGCGGGCCAGGCTGTTCTTCACCAGCTGGAGGTGGATCCGCTTCTTTCGCAGCGCCTGCCGCAGCTGTGTGGTCTTCTGCGCGTCGAGGCGGCCCAGGCTGACGACGATCAGGTCGCCGACGTTCGTCAGGCGGTGCTTGAGGTCGTCGACGATCATGTTCTTGACGGCTTTGCTCATGGATTCACCTTCGTGCTGGTTCCTGTGTCGCTTGTGTCTCGACGGTCGGCCCGCGTCAGACGGCCACCATCACCCCGGGGGTCATCGTCGCGGAGATCGAGACGCTCTTCACGTACTGGCCGCGGACGCTCGACGGCTGCATGGCGAGGATGTAGTCGAGGAACGCGCGGATGTTGTCGGCGAGCTTGGCCGGCTCGAAGCTGAACTTGCCGACCACGGCGTGCACGATGCCGGTCGGATCGTTGCGGAACTCCACCTTGCCGGCCTTGTATTCCCCGACGGTCTTCTTGATGTCGGCCGTGACCGTGCCGGCGCGCGGGCTCGGCATCAGGCCCCGGGGGCCGAGCACCTTTCCGAGCGGGCCGACGAGCCCCATCATGTCCGGGGCCGCGATGCAGACGTCGAAGTCGGTCCAACCCTCCTTGATCCGCTTGGCGAGGTCGTCGGCGCCGACCTCCTCGGCTCCGGCCGCCTTGGCGTCGTCTGCCAGGTTGCCCTTGGCGAACACGACGACCCGCTTCGACTTGCCGATGCCGTGCGGCAGGACGAGCGAGCCGCGGATGATCTGGTCGGCCTGCTTCGGATCGATCCCCAGCCGGACGTGAATCTCGACTGTCTGGTCGAACTTGGTGGGAGGGAATTTCTTGAGCACGGCGATCGCCTCCGCGATCGGGAGGGGGGTGTCGGCCTGCGGCTTGACGGCGAGGCTGGCGCGCATGCGCTTGGTGGAGGCGGCGGTCGTCATGGCGGTCTGCTTTCGTCCTGGTCCTGATGGATGCGTGATTGGAATCCGGTTTCGCGGGTCAGCCCTCGACGGTGATGCCCATGCTCCGCGCCGTGCCCTCGACCATGCGGCGGGCGTGCTCGCCGTCCCGGGCGTTGAGGTCGGCCCCCTTGAGACGGACGATCTCGTCGACCTGGGCCTGCGTGACCTTGCCGACCTTCTCCTTGTTGGGAACACCCGAGCCCTTGGCGAGGCCGGCGGCCTTCTTCAGCAGCGCCGCGGCCGGCGGGCTCTTGGTGATGAAGTCGAACGACCGGTCGTTGTAGACGGTGACCACCACCGGGATCGGCATGCCGGCCGCCTCACGGGTCCGGTCGTTGAACTGCTGGACGAACTGCCCCAGGTTGATGCCGAACCGGCCGAGCGATGTGCCTACCGGCGGCGCCGGGGTGGCCTGGCCTCCCGGTACCTGGAACTTCGCCTGTCCGACCATCTGCTTTGCCATCGCTCGCGTCCTCTCCTACGTCGTCCGTCCGGTGATTCGTGTTCCGTGCTCGTCGTGGTCCCGATCCGTGCGGAATGCCTCAGACCGCCTCGATCTGCCAGTATTCGATGTCGACGGGCGTCGAGCGACCGAAGATGCTGAGCATCACCGTCACCCGACCGTTGGCCTCGTCGATCTGCTCGACCTCGCCCTCGAAGTTCTCGAAGGTACCCTCGTTGATCTTCACGCGGTCACCCTTCTTGAAGTTGATCTTCAGGCGGGGCGACTCGGCGGCCTTTTCCTCGTCCTTTCGCAGCAACTTGGCGACGTCCTGGGGCAGCATCGGGCTGGGCCGGCCGGCCGACCCCGTGAAGTCGCCGATCCCGCCGGTCTCCCGCACGAGGTACCAGGTCTCGTCGTTCAAGATCATGTTCACCAGGATGTATCCCGGGTAGAGCTTGCGGGAAACCACGCGTTTCTTGCCGCTTTTGAACTCCGTGACCTGCTCCTTGGGCACGATCACCTCGCCGAACCACTTGTCCATGCCCTGGAGGGAAATCCGCCGGACGAGGGCCTCGCGGATCGAGTCCTCGCGGTTGCTCTGGACCTTGAGGATGTACCAGTGCTTCTCGCCGACCGGGGCCGCGACGGATGCCCCCGATGCCATCTCGACCGGCTTGGCGTTCTCGTCGCCGGCGAAGGGATCGTCGAGCTCGACCGGGCCGTCGTCCTCGTCGACGTCGGTCTCGGCTGCCGAAGCCTGCGCCGCTGACGGGGCAGATGCCGCCTCCGGAACGCCGCCCGATGCCGCACCCGTCTCCGGCCCCGCGCCGGGCACCACGTCGTCGAAAGTCGCACTCATGGGATTTGGCTCTCGTTCTCGTCAAACGCCGCCCGCGGGACGGCTCAGGTGACCTGCAGGATCTTGCGCAGCACGAACATCCAAAAAAGATCGTAAGCCGCCAGGATGGCCGCCAGGGCGAAGATCAGGAAGATGATCACGGCCGAACTGCGGGCCACTTCGTCCCCCGACGGCCACGACACCTTCGCCATCTCGGCCTCGACCGCGATGAGGAAGTCGGCGAACCGCGGGAGGTTCACGATCCGGTAGGCCAGCCAGAGGCCCGCCGCGAGGAGCAGGCCTGGCACCAGGAACCGGACCACGCCCGCGTCGACGCCCCACGGACCGGCCGTCGAGCCGGCAGCCGTCCCGGCGAACCACAACGGCAGCAGCTGCGAGAGTCGCCATACGCCGAGCCCGATCACCACCGCCAGGGCCGCGAAGGTCACCTGACGGATCAATCGCCCCTGGGTGCGCTTGTACGCGGACAGGCTGAGGAACTCTCCCCAGAAACTCCCGGCCCGCGATCGTGTCTGTGTCTGGTTGTCCTGAGTGCTTGCCATCGTGCGCTCCGTCGCTCGCCTCCCCCGGGAGGCAGGCCGCAGGCACGCCCCGGGGGGGACGCGGACCGCGGTGGTTTCGTGCAGGGGCGGCGGGGATCGAACTCGCAACCTCTGGTTTTGGAGACCAGCGCTCTGCCAGTTGAGCTACGCCCCTGTGCCGCTGGGCCCGGGGGATCACCCCGGGACCCAGCTCTGATTTTTTCGTGACCGGGGGCGTGACCCCGGCCTCTCACAATGGTTTGCCGGGGCCGTGACCCCGGCCTCTGTCAGTCGAGGATCTTGGTGACGACTCCGGAGCCGACGGTCTTGCCACCCTCACGGATGGCGAAGCGGACGCCGTCGTCCATGGCGATCGGCACCATCAGCTCGACCTCCATCTTGACGTTGTCGCCCGGCGAGCACATCTCGACGCCGCCGAGCAGCTTCGTCGATCCGGTCACGTCGGTCGTGCGGAAGTAGAACTGCGGGCGGTAGCCGGCGAAGAACGGCGTATGACGGCCACCCTCCTCCTTCGACAGCACGTAGACCTCGCACTCGAACTTCTTGTGGGGCTTGATCGACCCCGGCTTGGCGAGCACCTGGCCGCGCTCGATCCCTTCGCGGGCGATGCCGCGGAGCAGGCAGCCGACGTTGTCGCCGGCCTGCCCCTTGTCGAGCAGCTTCTTGAACATCTCGACGCCGGTGACCGTCGTCTTCTCGGCCTTGTCCTTGAGGCCGATGATCTCGACCTCGTCGCCGACCTTCACCTCGCCCCGCTCGATTCGGCCCGTGGCCACGGTGCCACGACCCTCGATCGAGAACACGTCTTCGATCGCCATGAGGAACGGCTTGTCGAGCTCGCGAACGGGCTCGGGGATGTAGGAGTCGACCGCCTCGAGGAGATCGGCGATGCACTTGTTCTTCGCCGGGTCCGCGGGGCTGTCGTAGGCCGGCTTGCCGGCACCACGGATGATCGGCACGTCGTCGCCCGGGAAGCCGTACTTCGTGAGCAGCTCGCGGATCTCCATCTCGACGAGGTCGAGAAGCTCCGGATCGTCCACGAGGTCGACCTTGTTGAGGAACACGACGAGCGCCGGCACGCCCACCTGCTTGGCCAGCAGAATGTGCTCGCGGGTCTGGGGCATCGGGCCGTCGGCCGCGCTCACCACCAGGATCGCGCCGTCCATCTGGGCGGCGCCGGTGATCATGTTCTTGATGAAGTCGGCGTGGCCCGGGCAGTCGATATGGGCGTAGTGCCGCTTGTCGGTCTCGTACTCGACGTGGCTGACCGCGATCGTCACGGTCTTCGTCTCGTCGCGGACGGTGCCGCCCTTGGCGATGTCGGCGTAGCTCTTGGCGACGGCGAGGTTCTTGGCGGCCTGCACGGCCACGAGCGCTCCAGTGAGCGTCGTCTTCCCGTGGTCGATGTGCCCGATCGTGCCGACGTTGACGTGCGGCTTGCTCCGCGTGAACGTGTCCTTAGCCATCTTTCTCCTGCTTTCTCCTCGAAAGAAAAACCGAACCGGTGATCAGTGACTCCGTCGCCGCCGCGTCGCTTGACCGCTCGCGGAAGAGCTGCTGAAGGGACTTGAACCCTTGACCTCGTCCTTACCAAGGACGTGCTCTACCAACTGAGCTACAGCAGCGTGGTGGTGGTGGTTTCCATGGCGGTGTGTGGGCGGTGCGTGGGTGGTGTCGCGGCGTGTGCGGAAGCGGGTAGAGGGAATCGAACCCTCGTCTTTAGCTTGGAAGGCTATTGCTCTACCATTGAGCTACACCCGCGTCGAACTGCATCTGTTTCCGCCCCCGGCGGACCTGCCGGAAGGGCGTTCGCCGGGGATGAGACTGGGGAGTGCAGGATTCGAACCTGCGAAGGAATAATCCATCAGATTTACAGTCTGACCCCTTTGACCGCTCGGGAAACTCCCCGCATGCGTGCTGCGGTGGGTATGCGTTGTGGAGGGTGTGTCGTGGTCTCGGTGCGCCGCTCTTTCGTTGGGGTGGGAAGCGTCGTGTGGGGCGTGCCGCAAGGATTGCACGCGGCCGCCGTCCTGGTGGGCTAGCGGCGGGAGTTGAACCCACAACCTGCTGATTACAAATCAGCTGCTCTGCCAATTGAGCTACGCTAGCGGCCGTTCGCTGCCGCGAATCGGTCAAGTGTACGGATCGGAAACCTTGCTGCAAGCCGGCCCGGCCGCCAGGGAAGATTCGGCTGATTTGCGGTTTTTTCCGCGCCGGACCGGCCCGGAAAGGCGGACGGCCCGGCTTCCGGGGCGGCGGCCCCCGGCTGGCGGCGGGGCGATTTTTCCCTGAAGACGCGGATTTTCCGCCGTGCCCCGGGCGATCGCCCGACGCGGTCTCGGGGTGCCGGGGATTCAGGCGAAGCGGAGTTCGACCATCGAGAAGTCGTCGTTGAAATCCTCACGGCCCGAAATGGCACGCACGTGGGTGACGAGCCGATCCATCGGATTCTCGGCACCGTTCGGGGGGTCCGCGAGCGTCGCGAGGAATTTGTCGAATGCCCACATCGTGCCGTCGGGAAGGCCGATCTCGAAGGCGCCGTCGCTGTAGACGAAGAGCCGAGAGCCCGAGGGCACGTCGACCGTGGCCGACTCGAATTCCAGGCCGTCGACGGCCCCGATCAACGGGCCGTCCGAATCGAGCAGCTTCGGGGCAGCCCCACCCGGGGCCAGCAGCAGCGCGGGGGGGTGGCCGCCGCCGGCCCAGCGGAGCCGGCCGGAAGGGGCATGGTGCACGCCGTACCAGATGGTGAAGAACATGTCGTTCTGCCGCTCCATCGGGAAGGCCTTGTTGAGGGCCGCGAGCACCGCGCCGGGGTCGTGGAAGTCGGTCTGGGGCAGCGCCTCGCTGCGGATGGCGTTGAGGGCGGAGACTGACAGCAGCGCCGCCCCGACCCCGTGGCCACAGACGTCGAGGAGGTAGATCGCGAAGTGCTCGGCGTCGAGCGCGTGGTAGCCGAAGGCGTCGCCCCCGAGTTCCGCCGAGGGGATGAACCGCCAGTCGGCGGCGATTCCCTGCTCCTCCCGAGGTGGCGGCAGGAGCGACCGGACGTAGCTGGCGGCCGTCGCCAGGTCGTTGGCGAGCACCTGCTGGCTCGCCTGGAGGGCGGCGAAAGCCTCGTTCCTCTCCAGCAGGGCCACGTAGCCCCGCGAGTGATAGCGGACCCGGGCCACGAGTTCGAGGCGGTCGGGCAGTTTCACGATGTAGTCGTTGGCTCCCAGGGCGAAGGCCTCGGCCTTCACGGCCGCCTCCTCCTTCGTGGAGAGCACGATGATCGGGACGTCCCGGAACCGCTCGTCGGCCCGGAACCGTTTGACGAGCTCCAGCCCCTCGATCTCCGGCATCACGAGGTCCTGGAGGATGACCGTGGGCCCGACCTGGGCGGCCGTCTCCAGGGCCGCCGGCGCGTCCTTGCAGTAGTGGAAGGAAACCCCTTCCTCGGCGGCGAGCATCCGCCGGACGGCCTCGCCGATGATCGGCTGGTCGTCGACCAGGAGCACGGTGACGCCGCGGCGGGAGGGTGACTGCGGAGGGGCCACGGGCGGTTCCCGGGGAAGGAAACGGTCCGGATGCTACCACACGACGTGGGCCTCATTTTCTCACCGTCTTCGGCCGGTAGGAGGGCGCCTCTGCCAGCGAAAAGACCATGACCTCCTCTCCCGTCACGGTCGAGATGTCGTGATGGACGCTTGTCAGCGACACGCCGGTCGCCGCCTCCACGACGTGCGCCAACCGAGGCCGTCCCGTGGCCACCATGTGGGAGCGGACCTGCTTGAGCAGGGCGCGGCCGTTGTCGTGGCCGTTGCCGTTGCCGGTGCCGTTGCCATGACCGTTCCCGTTGCCGTTCCCGACCGTCGCCTCAACCGCCGGCGCGACGAGCTGCCGTTCCGCCGGGGTGAGAACCCCCTGCAGCCGCACGACGAGCAGCGAGCCGACGAGGTGCGCGTGGATGTCCCGCGGGCCACGCCCGATGAACTCCTGCTGGAACCTCGAGATGCCGTCACACACGGCAGCCTCGATTTCGCCCTGGGACCTCATGGCTCAACTCCCGTTGCGGCCGACGGTGTCCGTCCTTGCGGTGGCCGAGGCGATCGGGTCGGCCCGGCCGTTCCCGTTCCCCGAGCCGTTGCCGTTGCCATTGCCATTGCCATCGCCATTGCGGATCCGATCCCAGACCTCGCGGCGATGGATCGGCATCCGCGAATCGGCCTCGAAGCCGAGCCGCACGCGGCCCCCCTCGATCTCCAGGATCGTGATCTCCAGCACCACCTCCATCTCGTCGAGCCTGCCGATCACCACGCTCTCGCGATTCTTTCGTGTCAAAACCAACATGGGTCACCTTCCTCTGGGTTGCGGGTCCCTCCGGGGGAGTCAGCCGCGGACGGCTCCGGTGCCTTCCGCGGCAGCCGAGTGGCCGAGGCCATTGGCATGCAGATGCTCGTTGACGGGCACGCCGAAGGCGGGAAGCCCGCGGCCGAGCAGGAACAGGTCGACGTCCGGGCGGGTGGTCAGCGTCTTCACGACCGTGCCCGTCAGGAGATCGACGTGGGCGATCGCGCCGCGGAGTTCGACGCCGGTCCGGCGGCGGACGTGGCCGAACAGCGAAGCGAGCGAGTGGTCGAAGAGATACGTGTGGAATTCGCGGATGCGATGCGAACAGTCGGGATCCTGGGCCATTCGCCGCTCCGCCGGCGTGAACGGCTCGTGGATGTTGACCACCATCCAATCGCGGTCGCCGACGATGGTCACGCTCGTCGGCGACCGGCCGATCAGCAGGTGCTCGAACGTGCCGGCGGCATGGGCGACCTGGCGGGCGAGGCGGTGGGCGGCGACGGTTTTCATGACGTGGGCGAAGCCTCGGTTGAGCTGGCGGAAAACCGAACCACGAACGAAAAAAGCCGGCGGGAAAGAAGGCCCGAAGGCTCTCTCTCACGCCGGCTTACGCTGCGACGGACCCCCGGGAATGCACCCGGTTTGTCCCTCGACTCGTCTTCCGTCCTCGAATTGTCGGGCGGCCGAAACCGGCCCGTTTCCACCGCCTCGACGGCCCGCAGGGGGAAACGTCACTGCTCGCGGAACGAGCGAAATTATATTGGGCAATCTGGGTAACGCAAGCAAAATTTTCCGCCAATGTTTCTGCCCATGTGTCCGTCGCGTCGTCTTCCCGCACGTGTCGAGGCAGACCGCTCGCAGCGAGCCGCGGCGTTTCAGAGGCGGAGCGCGTCCGCGAAAAAAGTCTGATGCCTCGGGATGGGGTGAGCCGAAACCACTCCTGTCACGATCCCCACCCGCGAGGGGGTGTCGTGGCGAGGGGTTCCGGCGGGTTCGGTGCCGGTGCGGTCGCATGGAGGCAGCACCGGCGCCGACTCGGCCGGGGACCCAGAGTGATTCAGGCGTGCGCCACGATGGCGGAGGGCGGGGAATGAGGTCGCAGGGCGAGATCGAGGCCGCCGTGGGCGACGCCGTGGCCCGGTTCCAGCAGGAATACATGGGCCGCGGACCGCGTCACGTGCATGCCCACCTGGTCGACAACCGCGTCTTCGTCCACCTCGAGGGGGTGCTGACGACGGCCGAGCAGCGGCTCATCGACGGCGACGGTGCCGGAAACGGCCGCGGCTCCGAATTGCTCAAGCAGCTCCGCAGCCAGCTCGTCCTCACCGGTCGCCCCGTGCTGGAGTCGCTCGTCCGCGCCGCCGCAGGCGCCGCCCCGATCAGCGTCCATCACGACATCAGCCCGGGCACGGGCGAGGAGGTCATCGTGCTCACCCTCGCGGTCGCGCCGGCCTGTCGCGACCGCAAGCGGCGGTGAAACCGCCTCGAACTCGATCTTCCCAGTCGGTGGCCGAAGGCGTTCGGTGCATCGCTCCGTCGGTTCGGCGGAGGGCGGGCAACCGCCCCCGCCGGCCGGCGGCTGTGCCGTCGGCCGGCACCCTTTCTTTCCCGTGATGGTCGTCGCCCCCCGCCGCGACCGCCGTTGCCGATCGCGGTTGCAACGGGATGCCCGCGGCCTGGTGGGCATGCTCGCCATGAGCCAGTCGGCGATGGTGCTGGCGGGAATCGCCGGGACGCTGCCGATGGAACT
>JBIIUP010000123.1:0-9427 GCA_044339885.1 Pirellulales bacterium
CCGCGAGACGCCCGGCTGGCGGCCGCGCGGCTGAGCCCCGGTCCCGTTGCGACTCCGTCTGGAGTCTCGCGGCGTCGTCTCCGAAGCGTGATCACGTGAGGGGCTGCCCGTGCCCGGGAGCCGGCGGAGGTGGCCAGCGGAGCCCGGAGGGCGGAGCGCCGCCACCTCCGAGTGAGCGGAGGGCAGGGATGCCCGAAGCGAACGTCCGGCGAGAGGGCGTGGGCAGCCCCGAGCGACGCAAGATACAGATCGGCCCATCCCGCATCTGCCGTGCCGAACAGGATTGCCGGGATGCCCGGAGTGAACGTGCGGGCGAGACGGCACGGGCAACCCCGGCCCATCAGAACTCCTGCGGATCGCCCGCGATCCGCATCAGGCCGGCTTCACGAGCCCCGGTTCGGGGATCCAGCCGTCCGGCACGACCGCGTCCTTGGGCACGACGGCCACTCCGTCGCGGACCGTGAATCGATCGCTGTCGGCCGTCGTCTCCCAGCCGTGTTCGTTGACGATCCGGGTGCGACAGCCGATGCGGACGTTCTTGTCCACGATCGCCCCCTCGATGATCGTCCCCTCGCCGATACCGACGGGGGGCAGGCCCCGGCCGGCTGCGGCCGCCACGTCGTCGGGGGCCTCGTAGAAGTCGTTGCCCAGCACCACCGAGTTGCGGATCACGACGTTGCGGCCGATCCGGCACCGCAGGCCGATGACGCTGTTCTCGATCACCGCCCCCGCCTCGATGATGCAGCCGTCAGAGACGAGGCTCCGCCGCACGCTGGCCCCGTCGATCCGGGACGGGGGAAGGAACCGGCCCCGGGAATAGATCGGCGCCTCCGGGTCGGCGAGCTCGAAGGGAGCCCGGGCCTGCGCGAGGTCGAGGTTGCACTGGTAGTAGGAGCGGATCGTGCCGATGTCCTCCCAGTAGCCGTCGAACGTGTGGAGGTGGACCTTCTTGGAGCGGATGGCCGTGGGAAAGACCTCGCGGCCGAAGTCCTGGTAGTCGGTCTTGGTGAGCAGATCGAGCAGGCAGTCGCGGTCGAACAGGTAGATGCCCATACTCGCCATGAGGGTCCGGCCCCGGGCGGGGATGCCGCGGGCCTCGATCCACGCCGGATCCGTGCGGACCATGTCGAGCTCGGCCTTCGTCTGCGGCTTCTCGAGGAAGCCCTCCACCCGGCCGTCGCCGTCGATCCGCATGATGCCGAGCGCCGAGGCGACCTCGTCGCCCACCGGGATCCCGGCGATCGTCACGTCGGCCTTGCGGTCGAGGTGCGTGGCGAGCATGTCGGCGTAGTTCATGCGGTAGAGCTGGTCGCCGGAGAGGATCAGCACGTGCTTGATGTCGGGCTGCTGGAGGTAGCGGAGGTTCTGGCGGACGGCGTCGGCGGTGCCCTGGTACCAGCCGGCGTTGTCGAGGGTCTGCTGGGCGGCGAGGATTTCGACGAACCCGCCGCTGAACGGATCGAAGGTGTAGGTGCGGCGGATGTGCCGGTGGAGGCTCACGGAGTTGAACTGGGTGAGCACGTAGATTCGTTGGACCCCGCTGTTGATGCAGTTGGAGAGCGGCACGTCGATGATGCGATACTTCCCGGCCAGCGGCACGGCCGGCTTCGAGCGGTCGCGGGTGAGGGGGAAGAGGCGGGTCCCGCGTCCTCCGCCGAGCACCAGGGCCAGCACACGTCTCACGGTCATGCGTCGTTCCCCCCGGAGGCGAGCACGAAGTTCACGAGGCGGCCGGGAACGGCCACAACCTTGGCGATCCTCTTCCCCGCCAGATGCTCGGCGATTCGCGGATCGGCCGCGGCCGCGGCCTTCAGCGCCTCGACGTCGGCGCCCGCCGGCACGACCACGCGGCCGCGGAGCTTGCCCTGGATCTGCACCGGAATCTCGACGGTGTCGTCCTTGAGCCAACGTTCCTCGACCGCCGGCCAGGCCGCCAGCGACACGGGGGCCGGCAGGCCGAGAATCTCCCAGAGTTCCTCGGCGAGGTGCGGGGCGAAGGGGGCGAGGATCGTCACGAACGGCTCGAGGATCGCCCGCGGCCGCCGCTCCAGCGGCGTGCAGAAGTTGACGAATTCCATCATCCGGGCGATCGCCGTGTTGAACGACAGGGACTCGATGTCCTTCGTGACCTTGTCGATCGTGCGATGCAACTCGCGAAGCTGGTCGTCCGTCGGCGCGTCGGCGCAGACCTGAGGGGCCAGCGCGATGGCCTCCGCCCGCTCGTCGACGACGAGCCGCCAGCAGCGGTCGAGGAATCCGCGGACGCCGCCCACGCCGGTCGTGCTCCAGGGCTTCGTCGCCTCCAGCGGGCCCATGAACATCTCGTAGAGCCGCAAGGAGTCGGCGCCGAAGTCGCGCACGACCTGGTCGGGGTTCACCACGTTGCCGCGGCTCTTCGACATCTTGTAGGCCCGGCTCTCGACGCGGATCCGCGGTGCGTCGCGGAGGACAAAATGCTCCCCCTGCTTCTCCACCTGGTCGGCCGCGACCCTGGCTCCGACGTCCTCGGGACCACGGCCTTCCGCCGACACCCAGCCCCCCTTGGCGCTGCGGTATCCGGTGAACTCCACCTCGCCAAGGATCATTCCCTGGTTGACGAGCCTGCCGAAGGGTTCGGGGCAGGAGACGTGGCCCCGGTCGTAGAGCACCTTGTGCCAGAAGCGGCTGTAGAGCAGGTGGAGCACGGCGTGCTCCGCGCCGCCGATGTAAAGATCGACGGGCATCCAGGCCCGCTCCACCTCCGGGTCGACGAAGCGGGTCGTGTTTCTCGAGTCGAGGAACCGCAGGTAGTACCAGCACGAGCCCGCCCACTGCGGCATCGTGTTGGTCTCCCGCCGGTAGCGCTTGCCGTCGCGCTCGACGAACAGCCAGTCGGCCGGCGACCGGGAGAGCGGCGGGTCGGGCGTGTCGCCCGGCTTGAAGTCGGAGAGCACCGGCAGGTTGACCGGGAGCTCGTCCGCTCCGACGGCGCGAATCACGCCGGTCGGGTTTCCGGCCGCGTCCAGCTCGTGGAGGATCGGGAACGGCTCGCCCCAGAACCGCTGCCGGCTGAACAGCCAGTCGCGGAGCTTGTAGTTCACGGCCGGCCGGCCGAGCCCGGACGCCTCCAGGTCGGCGGCGACCTTGGCGATGAAGTCCCGCGTCGCCAGGCCGGTGTAGGGCCCGGAGTTGACGCCGCGGCCCTCGCCGGCGAAGAGCTCGCCGGCCCTGGCCGGCCGGTCCAGCGGCTCCACGACCGTGACGACATCGAGGCCGAAGGTCCGGGCGAACTCGAAGTCCCGCTCGTCGTGGGCGGGCACCGCCATGATCGCGCCGGTGCCGTAGCTGGCCAGCACGTAGTCGGCGACCCAGACCGGGATCGGCTCGCCGGTGAGCGGGTGCACCACGCTGCCGCCGGTGAAGACGCCCGTCTTCTGCCGGGCCAGGTCGGTGCGATCGAGGTCGCTCTTGCGGGCGGCCGCATCGCGGTAAGCGGCGATCTCCTCGCGCCGCGCGGGGGCCACGAGGGCGTCGAGCAGCGGGTGCTCGGGGGCGATCACCAGGGCGGTCACGCCGTAGAGCGTGTCGGGGCGCGTCGTGTAGACCCGCAGGACGTCGGCCCCCGGCTTCTCGGGGATGCCGCTCCGCGCCCTGTCCCGCCTCCAGGCGTCGAACCCGCCGGCGTCCGATCCCGGCGGGACGATCAGGAAGTCGACCTCGGCGCCGGTGCTGCGGCCGATCCAGTCGCATTGCAGCTTCTTGATGCTCGCCGGCCAGTCGAGGTGCTCCAGTTCCCGTTCCAGGCGGTCCGCGTAGGCCGTGATCCGCAGCATCCACTGCCGCAGCGGGATGCGGACCACGGGATGGCCTCCCCGCTCGCTCACGCCGCCGATCACCTCCTCGTTGGCGAGCACGGTGCCCAGCGCCGGGCACCAGTTGACCGGCGCCTCCGACTGGTAGGCGAGCCGGTGGGAGTCGCGGTACCTCGCGACCGCCGCGGGGCCCGCTCCCTCCACGTCCGCCGGGATCGGCAGTTCGGCGATCGGACGGCCCCGGCCGGCCTCACGGTCGAACCAGGTGTCGAACAGGAGGAGAAAGATCCACTGTGTCCAGCGGACGTAGTCCGGGTCGGTCGTGGCGATCTCGCGGCTCCAGTCGTAGCTGAAGCCGAGCATCTTGAGCTGGCGGCGGAAGGTGTCGATGTTCCGCTCGGTGCTCTCGCGAGGGGGGGTGCCCGTGCGGATCGCGTGCTCCTCCGCCGGCAGGCCGAAGGCGTCGAAGCCCATCGGGTGCATGACGCTCGCGCCTCGCATCCGCTCGAACCGGGCGACGATGTCGGTGGCCGTGTAGCCCTCCGGGTGGCCCACGTGGAGGCCGTCGCCGCTGGGGTAGGGGAACATGTCGAGCACGTAACGCTTGCGGCCGCCGGGCAGCCGCGGCGCCGCGAACGTGCCGTGCGCCTCCCACCACGCCTGCCACTTCGGCTCGATCCGCGAAGGCTGGTAGCGGGGCATCCTGCGGGTACCGGAGGCGTGTCGGGCGCTGGGCCTGTCGGGCCGCCGGCCGCCGGCCGGCTGTTCAGTTCCCGAGGGCCCGATTCTAATGCTCGGATGTGGTCGGGCAACGAGCGAGTGCCCGCGCCCCGTCCCGGCGAGGGTCACGATGCCAGAGCGGCCGCCGCCCGATGCCGACACGATCCTCCCGCGGCGGATGCTCCGCGCCTGCCGAGCCGCGGCCAAGCGGCTCAAGATGGCCGATTCGCTGGGCACACGGGTGACCGGCCGCGAACTCCTGCTGCGGATCCTGGCGGCCCGCCTGGTTCTCGAACGGTCCCTGGCGCCCGACGAGCGCATGGTGGGCGTGATGCTGCCACCCACCGTGGCCGGGGCGATCGTCAACGCGGCGCTGGCGGTCTCGGGCAGGGTGGCCGTGAACCTCAACTACACGTCGTCGCAGCCGATTCTCGACCTGTGCATCGAGCGGGCGAAGCTCCGGCATGTGATCTCGAGCCCGGCGTTCCTCGCCCGCGTGAAGCTCGATCTGGGGGACCGGCTGCTCGACGCGGGCGAGCTGCGGACCCGGCTGACGACGCTCGACAAGGCGCTGGCCTTCGTGCAGGCCGTGGTCCTGCCGCTGCCGGTGCTCGAGCGGATGCTCGGGCTCGACCGGATCGGGGCCGACGACGTGCTCACGGTCATCTTCACCTCCGGATCGACGGGTGATCCGAAGGGCGTGGTGCTGACGCAGGAGAACGTCGGGTCGAACGTCCGTGCGATCGACGCGCTGTTGCACCTCTCGCCCGGCGACGTGGCGCTCGGCGTGCTCCCCTTCTTCCACTCCTACGGCTACACGACCACGCTCTGGACGCCGCTCACGCTGGAGCCCGCGGTCGTTTACCACACCGACCCGCGGGACGCGCAGGTGGTGGGCCGGCTGGCCCGGGAGCACCATGCGACGATCCTCATGGCCACGCCCACGTTCCTGCGGATCTACACGCGGCGGACGCCGGCCGAGGACTTCTCGACGCTCGAGGTGGTGTTCGGCGCCGCCGAAAGGCTGCCCAGGGACGTCTGCGACACCTTCGAGCAGCGGTTCGGCGTGCGGCCGAGCGAGGCCTACGGCTGCACGGAACTCTCGCCGCTGGTGGCCGCCAACGTGCCGCCGTCGCGGCACGTCCCGGGGCGGGCCGCGGACGCCCGCGAGGGCACGGTCGGGCAGCCGATCCTGGGCAGCCGGGCAAAGATCACGGATCGCGATGGCGACCGCGAACTGCCCGTGGGCGAGGAGGGGCTCCTGTGGATCGCGGGGCCGAACGTGATGCAGGGCTATCTCGACCGGCCCGACCTGACGGCCCAGGTCGTCCGCGACGGCTGGTACTGCACGGGCGACATCGCCCGGCTCGATGCCGAGGGCTTCATCACGATCACCGGCCGAGAGAGCCGCTTCTCGAAGATCGGCGGCGAGATGGTGCCGCACCTGTCGGTCGAGGAGGCCGTCAACGCCGAACTGGGCGCCGTCGATGGAGATCTGCTCGCCGTGGTCGCCTCCGTTCCCGATCGAGCCAAGGGGGAACGGCTCGTCGTGTTCCACCTGCCCACGAGCCACGCCCCGCGCGACGTCGTGCGCCGACTGGCCGAGCACGGCATGCCGAACCTCTGGATTCCGTCCGCCGACAGTTTCGCGGAGATCCCGGAGTTGCCGATGCTCGGTTCCGGCAAGCTCGACCTTCGCAGGCTCGCGGACCTGGCGAGGCAGCGGTTCGCCGCGGAGGCCGGTTCGTGACGGGCCCGGGCGGTGACGGTGCGTCCCCCGACCTGCACCTCCAGGTCGTGCTCGGGCCCTGCGACGACATGCGGGCCGAGCTGTTCGTGCGGTGCACACCGCCGCGTTCGTCGCTCCCCGGCCTCCGGCTCGAGGGTCGGCTCGTCGGTCCCGAGTGCCGCCATTCAAACACGCTGCCGGCGGGGGCTCCGCTCACCGACATGGGGAGCGGAGCCTCCGGCCTGCTGGCCAGGGCCGTGCTCACGGAGCCCGCGTTCTGGACCCCCGAGCTCCCGAACCTCTACTGGCTCGAGGCCCGCGCGACGGCCGGGGGCGGCACCGTGGGCACGGAGCGTCGGCGGATCGGCCTGCGGCGGTCGGGCGTCCGCGGCCGTTCGCTGTGGCTCGAAGGGCGGCGGTGGGTGCCGCGCGGCGTCGGCTGCGCGGCCGCGGCGATCGACCCCGTGGCGTTCCGCGAGTCCGGGACGGCGGCGGTCGTGCCGAACCCGGAGGAGGCCGCCTGCAGCGCCGCCGACGAAGCGGGCGTGGCGATCATCGCGGCGATCGACGAGCCCCGCCTTGATCAGGCCATCGTCGCCGAGCGGATCGCCATGTGGGCGTTGCATCCGTCCGTCGTGATGGCTGTCCTGCCGGGCACGTTCGACGACGGGCTGGCCGCGGCGTCGATCCCGGTCCTGAGGCGGCTCAAGGGGACGATGCTCCTCGCCCGGGTCGTCGACGGCGGGACGGCCCCGCCGTCGTCCGTCGCCGAGGAGATCGACGTGCTCGTGCTGTCGCTCGTCGGCGACGGGCTGCCGCATGCCGCCTGGCGGGACGCGCCGCCGGAGCTCCCGATCGTCGCCTGGCGGCGCGACGGGACGCCGCCCGAGCAGCGCCGCCGGGGCTGCGACCGGCTCCAGGCGGCGCTCGCCGCCTGGGGGCTGGCCGACGGTCGGCCGCGGCCGGGCTGGGATTGGGCCGGCTACGTCGTCTCGTGAGAAATTGCCATGAGGGCCGACTGGAGGACCTGGCTGTCGATCGGGTTGACGGGCTTCGGCGGCCCGGCCGGGCAGGTGGCGATCCTGCACCGGGAGGTCGTCGAGCGGAGGAAGTGGCTCGACGAGGACGAGTTCCTCGCCGCGTTGCGGGTCTGCATGCTGCTGCCGGGGCCCGAAGCGCAGCAGCTGGCGACCTATGCGGGCTGGCGGCGGGACGGGCTCGCGGGCGGACTCCTCGCCGGCACGCTCTTCGTGCTGCCGGGAGCGGCGATCGTGACGGCACTGGCCTGGCTGCACGCGGCACGGGGATCGTCGCCGCTGCTGGCGGCGGCCTTCGCGGGTACGCGGCCGGCCGTCGTGGCGCTGGTCGGCCTCGCGGCCTGGCGGATCGCGCGGAGGTCGCTGGGGTCGCCGGCCTCGGTCGTCGTGATGCTCGCCGCGCTGGCCGCGCTCGCCGGAGGTGTGGCTTTTCCGGCGGTGGTGGCGGCCGCCTGGCTGCTCGGCTGGCTGGTCGGCGGGTCGGTGCCCGAGGCCGCGGGTCGATCGCCGGCCACGGGCGGCCCGGCGGCCGACCCGGCTCCGCGGGGCGGTGCGCGGCGGGCCCTGCGGCACGTGGCGGCGGTGACGGTCGTGGCCGTGGCAGCCTGGGCGGCCGGCTACGCGTGCGTGGTGGCGACCCATGCGGCGGGGGGGCGTGGTCCGGCGCTCGCGCGGCTGTTCACCGGTACCACGCTCTTGTCGCTCGGCGGCGCCTACGCCGTGGTGCCGTGGGCGCTCGACGAGTCCGTGGAACGCGGTTGGCTGGATCCGGGAGAGCGGTTCACGGCGCTGGCGATGGGCGAGGCGACGCCCGGCCCGCTGATCCTCGTCGTCACCTTCATCGGCTTCATGGCCGGCTGGAAGGCGGCACCCGCCGCCGCGGACGCGGGGTTCGACGCGGCCTCGCAGGCCGGGCTCGCGGGGGCGGTGGTGGCGACGCTCTTCGCCTTCCTCCCCTCGTTCGCGATGATCCTCGGCCTCGCCCCCTTCGTGGGTTCCATCCGGGCCGGGTCGCGGCTGGGTCGGGCGATGTCGGCGGTGGGCGCGGCCGTGGTGGCGGCCATCCTCCTGCTCGCCTGGAAGCTCGGCACGGCCGCCTTCGTGCCCGCGGGCGACGTCGACCCGCTGGCCGTCGCGGTCGCCCTCGCCGCCGGTGCGCTGCTCCTCACCGGGCGGGTCCCGGCGCCGGCCGTCGTGGCCGCCGCGGCCGCGCTCGGGGCCGCGACGAGCCTGGCAAGCTAAGGCAGCCGGAGCTCCGGCGCGCTGTGGTAGCATCGCCCGCATGGAGTCATTCGATCGCGAGCGGTATTCGCGGCAGACCCGGTTCGCGCCGCTGGGCCTCGAAGGCCAGGCCCGGCTCGCGGCGGCCCGCGTCGCCGTGGTGGGCTGCGGTGCGCTCGGTAGCGTCGTGGCCATGACGCTGGTGAGGTCCGGGGTGGGGTTCGTGCGGCTCATCGATCGCGACGTCCCCGAGACGTCGAACCTTCCCCGCCAGGTGCTCTTCGAGGAGGCTGATGTCGCGGCCGGGCTGCCGAAGACGGTGGCGGCGGCCCGGCAGCTCCGCCGGATCGACGCGGCGGCCGTGATCGAGCCGGTCGTGGCCGACCTCGCGGCGACGAACGCGGCCGTCCTGCTCGGTGGCGTCGACGTGATCGTCGACGGCACCGACAACTTCGAGGCCCGGTTTCTCGTCAACGAATGGTGCTGCCGGCACGGCGTGCCGTGGGTGCACGGCGGCGCCATCGGCGCGGAGGGCCGGGTGTTCACGATCATTCCGGGGCGAACGGCCTGCCTGCGGTGCCTCGTGCCGGAGCCGCCCGCCCCCGGCAGCCTGCCCACCTGCGACACCGCCGGCATCATCGGCCCGGCGGCGGTCGTCGTGGGCGCGGTCGAAGCGGTGGAGGCGATGAAGCTCATCGTCGGGGCGATCGATCGGATCGCCGGCCGGATGCTCGTCTGCGACATCTGGGAGGGCGTGTGGCGGACGATCGATTTTTCGGGGCTCGCCGAGGAGGGGTGTCCGACCTGTCGTGCCGGTGACTTTCCCTGGCTCGAGGGGCGGCTCGGCGGCCGGCCGACCGCGCTCTGCGGCCGGGATGCCGTTCAGGTCATGCCGGCCGTGGAAGGCGTCGACCTGGCGGCGCTGGCGG
>JBIIUP010000011.1:0-28788 GCA_044339885.1 Pirellulales bacterium
CGCGCACGTCCGCCGGCAGGGCGGCGGGGTCGGCGGCGGGCAGGCCGAGCGCCAGCCGGGCCTGCGCGAGGCGGGCGTCGAACACGGCATGCCAGCGACGACGGGCGGCGAGCGAGGCGGCCAGTGCGTCGAACATCGCCGCGGCTCCGCCGGTGGCGAACGCCTCCTCGATCGCGGCGAACGGGTCGCCGACGGCGTCAGCCATGAGCCGCCTCCGCCTGGCGCACGGCCTCGTAGGCGAGCACGGCCGCCGTCGCCGAGACGTTGAGGCTGTCGGCGACGCCGCACATCGGCAGGCGGATCGTGACGAGGTCGAGCGCCCCGCCCGCCGCCGCCTGCCGCCAGCCGGGGGAGAGGCCGTGGGCCTCGCTGCCGACCACGATCGCCGTGCTCCCCGCGAGCCGGGCCTGGTGCCAGAGCAGACCGCCGCCGGGGTCGGCCGCGACGGCGCGGCGGCCCTGGCGGCCCAGCCAGGCGATCGTCTCGGCCGTGGTCGCCACCGCCAGCGGAACCGTGAAGACGGTGCCGAGGCTCGCGCGGATGACGGCGGGGTTGGCAGGGTCGGTGGCGCCGTCGCAGGTGATGACCCCGGCGAGGCCCGCGGCGTCGGCCGTCCGCAGGATCGCGCCGAGGTTGCCCGGCTTCTCGACGCCCTCGGCGACGAGCACGGGCCGGTCGGGAGCGAACCGCACGGCGTCGAGGGACGTCGCGCCGAACCGCACCACGCCGACGACGCCCTCGTCGCGGCTCCCGAAGGCCACGCGGTCGAAGGCCCGCGCCGCGACGAGCGTGAACCGCGTGCCCGCGGCGGCAATCGCCGCCAGCCACGGCTCGGCCGCCACCGCGGCGTCCGCGAGGAACACGTCGACGATCGCGGCCCCCGCGGCCGCCGCACGGGCCAGCTCGCGGCGTCCGTCGACGAGCGTGAGCCCCGTCTCGCGGCGGGCTTCGGCCTGCCGCAGCCGCGCGGCCGCACGGATCCGCGGGTTGGCGGGGCTCGAGATCGTCTCGTGGGGAACCGGCGCGGTCATGCGGGGGGCGTGCGGCGGGCGAACGCGCCGAGTTCGAGCGTGCGGCCGGAGTCGTCGGTGCAGGACAGCGGGCCGCACTCGAACCCGCCGCCGGAGAGTCCCGCCGTGCGGCAGGCCTGCCGCAGTGTGTCCTCCAGCTTCTCCGGATGCCAGCCGGGCGTGTGGCACGTCAGCAGGAGCGGCCCCTGCGGGCCGGCGCGGTGTGCCGCCATGAGCCGCGCGACGTCCGCGACCAGCGGGGCCAGGTCGCGGTCGATGGCGAAGGCCTGGCCCCCGGGACCGTGCCCCCAGGAGGGCGGATCGAGGACGGCGCCGGCGCAGCTCGTCCCGCGCTTCAGCAGCCGCGCGACGAACGTCGCCGCGTCCTCGCACACCCAGCGGACGGGCCGCTCGGCGAGGCCCGACGCCGCGGCGTTGCGGCGGGCCAGCGTGATCGCCTGGCGCGAGGCGTCGACGTGCACGACCTCGCAGCCGGCCGTGGCGAGGGCCAGCGAGGCGGCGCCCGAATGGGCGAACAGCGACAGCATCGTGCCCGCGGCCGGCGCGTGCTCGGCGAGCCAGCGCCACTGGGCCGCCTGTTCGAGAAAGACCCCGATCTGCCCAGACGGCGCCGGACGGACCTCGAGCACGAGCGCCGCGCCGGCGGCGAGCTGCACCCGCGTCTGCCAGGGGTCGGGCAGCGGGGCGGCGAACTCCCAGGTGCCGCGGTAGACGGCGGCGGCTTCCGACCAGGCCGGCGGCAGCCGCCGCCGCTCCCCGGCGTGCGGCAGCGGCCGGTCGACGAGCACGCCTCCGAGCCGCTCGAGCCTGCGGCCATCACCCCGGGCATCGGTGCCGAAATCCACGAGGGCCGGGTCGCGAAACTTTCCGGGGCCGGCGGCGTTCATGACCTGCGAGCATACGCTCGTGCCCGGCGGACCGCAGTGGTTTCCCGGGACCGTATTCCCCCGGACTCGCAGGAGAACTTCCATGCGCGATTTCCCGAAGTGGCTCGCGGTGGCCGGCTGCGGCCTCTGCCTGGCGGTCGCGGCGGACCGGCTGCGGCCGACGGTCGCCGTCGCCGAGGACTCGTCCGCCGAGCGCGCGGCCGCGGCCGACGCGTCCGGCCGGCTCGATCGGATCGTGGAGAAGCTCGATCGCATCGTCGAACGGATGGCTGCCGCCGGTCCCCCGCACGGGCGGCCGCCGCACGACCGCGAGCGGCCCGAGCACCATCGCGGCCCGGGCGAGCACGGCCGGCCGCCCCGCGGCGGCCCCGGCCGGTGGTCGGACCTTTCGCCCGAGGCCCGCGAGCGGATCGAGCAGCGGCTCGAGGGCATGCCGCCGGAGGCCCGGGAGATGGTGGAGCGGCGAATGGCCGAGGGGCGGGAGCGGATGGAGAAGGCCCGCGAGAAGGTGCGGGAGTTGGAGTCGCGGATCGCCGCTCTCGAGGCCGACGTCGAGCGGCTCAAGGCGCGGGACTGATGGCAGGGCGAAGGGTAGGGGCAGTGCGGGTCGGCGGCTCATGCCGCCGGCCCGGGGCCGTCAGGGCAATCCTGTTCGGCACGGCAGATTCAGGAGGGGTCGATCTGCGTCTTGCGTGGCTCGGGGCCGCCCACACCTTCTCGCCGGACGCTCGCTCCGGTCATCCTGACCTTCGCTCGCTCGGAGGTGCCCGCGCTTCGGCATCCTGCCTTCGCTTGCCACCTACGCCGGCTCGCGGGGATGGGCGGCCCCTCGCTGAGTTCTGATCTCGACTGCGCAGCAACGAATCCCACGTCCCGATGAGGCCGTGGCTGCGCCGGGCCGATCAGGTCTGCTCCGGATCGTGTGGCCGAGTTCCGCCGCGATCTCCTTCAGCGACGCAGGGTCGAAGATCGCGATCGACTCTGACAGTGATCCCAGCGATGCGCGGTTCACGCCGATTGCGGACCTTGTCGAGCGTACAGGCGCGCTGAAGGTCACGGAGCCTCCGGATCGCCGGACTGAAGAGTGCCATCAGGATCAGTGCGCAGTACTGATCCATGAACAGCCGGCGATTGCCGGCTCTATCGCGTTCGGTGCCTGCCTTCAGGTGCGTAAATCCCGTGCCGAACAAGATTGCCGTCAGGGAGCCAGCGGGTGCAACTCGATGAGCCGATAGAAGATCTCGGCACCCTCCGTCTGGAAGAGCAGCCGCCCTTCGCGGACGGATGACTCGGTGGCCTCCATCACCGTGCGGCCGTTGATGATGAACGTCAGAGCGTCTCCCCGGGCGACGATTTCGCCCCGGTTCCACTCGCCGACGGGCCGGTCCGCGTCCCGGGGGTTCCGGAAGCCGAGCACGTCCTTCCAGCCGGTGTCGTACGTCGAATGGAACAGGAACTTGAAGGCCTCGTGACGGCTGGGCTCGCCGGCGGGATCCCAGATGTCGTCGGCCCGGGACCGCATGACGACGCTCGGCCGGACCGGTTGCGGCGAGCCCCGGTCGTAGCCGTCGACGAGGATCATCGTCCCGGTGCGGCCCTCCTGCACCTCGTATTCGATCGACTGAATCCACGCGCTGGCGAACGACGGCACATGGTTGCCGTCCTCTCCCTGGCAGTGGAAGAGGACGCCGCTGTTCCGGGTCCGGTCCCGTCGGGCGCCCCAGGTGACCGCGCCCCACCGGTACTCGAAGACCAGGCGGTAGTCGCGGTAGTTGCCCCGGGTGACGAGGCCGCCGTAACCCTGCCCGCTGATGCGGATCGCCGGTCCCCCTTCGACGCGGTCGACGACGGTGAAGACCCGCAGCGGATCGTCGTAGCCGGTCGCCTGGAGCCAGGTGTAGAACCGGGACAGGTCGGTGACGGTCTTTCCGTCGTAGAGCGTGATCGTCTCCGTCGGGGCGGTCGCCACCTCGGTCACGTCGAACGGCGCCGGATCGAGGACGGCGTCGGCGGCGAGGAGGCCGGGCCCCGTGGCGAGCCCCAGCAGCGTTGCCAGGAGGAGGCCGCGGCTCGGGGACGCGGCGGGCGACAGGCAGTTCATGGGATGTTCCGTGGCAGGTCGGCCGTGAGCGGCCCGTCGCACGCGCGACGCGGCTGGCGGTCGGGGCCCCAGTAAACCACCTGCGGGCAGGTCGGGCTACGCGGCGTGCCACTCGGGCGACGCCGCTGCGCGACCGGGGACGTTTTGCAAGGATCCCACGGTGTCCGCAGGCAGTGCGCGGGCCGGGGTTGCCCCCGGTCGAGGACGCGCCAGGATGCACGAGGATCACATCGAAGCCGCTTCAGCCCCGCTTGCGCCGCGGCTTTCGCCCGGGCTTCGCCTTCGCCTGCCGCGCCGGCTCGGCCGGGGGTTCGGCCGCCGTCGCCCCCGGGACGGCCTGCGGCACGATGATGCAGTTGTCGCCGAGCTCGAGATCCTCCTCGTCCTGGATCGGCCGCCCGCGGTCGTCGAGCTTCACGTCGGCCTCGGCCGTCTTCTTCCTGGCGACGGCGAGCAGCTGCTCGTAGAGCGCGGCCCGGTCCGCGCCGTTGATCTGCGACACGGCCGTGGCCACCTCGCCGAGATACCGCAGGAAGATGCTCCGCCGCTGCCCCTCCTGGGCCACGCGGAGCCGGCGGCGCATGTACATCCCGAGCTTGCGGCCCACCGCCTGGAGCGCCAGGCGGATCTCCTTTTGGATCTCCGGGTAGGAGGCGATCGCCTCCTTCGACTCGCTCGTGAACGGCACCCACACGCTGGCGACGTGGACCATCGCCGTGACCGGGCCGCTCGGCAGGCTGCCCCGGGACTGCGAGAGGCCGTAGGACCGCCAGTTGGTCGAGAGGATCGTCTGCGTGACGGCGCAGGCCGCGGGTTGGAACTGGAGCGGCACGCGGTTGGCGTACCGCAGCACGTTCATGCTCTGGCCCTCGTCGACGCTCACGTTCTGCATCGCGCCGTGGAGCGCGTCGAGCTGCGGCTTCTTGAGCTTCGACGGGCTCTGCCGCGGCGCGAGCTGGGCCTCCGCGAGGATCTTGTCGGCCGCCTCGGAGCCGAGCCCGGCGAACGTGGTCGTGAGGAACTGCCGCAGGCTGCGGGCGTCGCTCTCGCCGGCCAGCTCGCCGAGGGCCTCCCGACTCACCTTCTGGGCGGCGACGCCGCCGCCGTAGGCGAGCGCCGCCTCGATCACGAAGGGGTTGCCGCGGTAGACCGACGGCGGCCGGGTGGCCGCGGTGAAGAACTCGCCGGGCACCACCTGCCGCAGGCCGGCCAGCAGCCGCTGCTCCCCGATCGGGACGACGCAGTCGGTGGCCGGGGGCGGGATCTTCGTCTCCTGGATGGCCTTGAAGAGCGCGTCGGCCTCGCCGCGGCCGAGCTTTCCGGTCGTCACGCGGGTCGAGAGCTTCGCCGTGTCGCAGATCTTCTTCGCCGTGCCGTGCGAGACGCGGGAGAACGACTGGGTGAGGAACTGGGCGAGCGTGAGCTTCGGAAGCTCCTGGAGCATGGTCACGAGGCGGCCCAGCTCGACGCCGTAGGGGTGCGGCTTGATCTCCTTCGGTTCCGGAGGAAGGTCGTCGGTCGACCGCTCGAGAATCCGCTCCGGGGCGCCGTCCGGCCCCTGGAAATGGAGCCGGGCGTGCGGGTTGGCGATCGCCGTCTGCTCGAGGTACTCCTCGACGCTGCCCCGGCCGCGCTGGAACTTGGCCTCCATCTCGATCGTGACGCGGGTGCCGTGGTCGACCGCCTCGCCCCGGTCGTTCTCGGCGACCCACTCGATCGAGTGCTTCTTCATCAGCTCCGCGCCGGCCTTGCCGGCGGGGACGTCGACGCCCGCCCCCTTGCCGTTGAGGATCTCGGGCTGGTTGGTCTTCGTGTCGATCCGCAGTTCGGAGTAGTGCGCCGGGTGCTTGGCGTCGATCTTGGAGATGATCTTCACCGGCTTGCCGGTGGTCAGCACGCCGTACATCCCGGCGGCCGAGATCCCGATGCCCTGCTGACCGCGGCTCATCCGCAGCCGGTGGAACTTCGAGCCGTAGAGGAGCTTGCCGAAGATGAGCGGAATCTGCTTGGCGACGATGCCGGGGCCGTTGTCCTGGACGCTCATCCGGTAGCGGGAGCCGCTCTCGCCCACCTGCTCGATCCGCACCCAGATCTCGGGGAGGATGCCCGCCTCCTCGCAGGCGTCGAGCGAGTTGTCGACCGCCTCCTTGACGCTCGTCAGCAGGGCCTTCCGCGGCGAATCGAAGCCGAGGAGGTGGCGGTTCTTGGCGAAGAACTCGCTCACGGAGATGTCCCGCTGGCCGGCGGCGAGCGACTGTGCGGTCGCCCGGCGCTTGGCCGGGGCCTTCGCGAGAGCCGCGGCGGGCTCCGCGGCGGCTGCCGCGGCCGGTTCTGCCACCGGCGGAGCGTCCGCCGGCCCGCCCCGCGGGGCGCGGGCCGGCGAGGCGGCGGGGCGGCGCTTGGTGGCGGATGCCATGGAGATTTCGCCGGGGTCGGGAACCTCAAGACTTTGATGGCACCCCCGGAGCTTGGCAAGAGGGGCAAGGTTTGCGGGTTGGCGAGCCGGTGCGGCCTGGCCCGGGCTCCGGGGGCGGTCGCTCGCCCGCCTCGTCAACCTGTGCCTGTCGGGCAGAACCGGCACGGCGGCGGCGTCGACACTGATGCGCCCCCGCACGGGCTGCCGAATCCACCGGCGAGGCGTCGGAGGGAGCCGCGCGGATGCCGCGGCCCCGCCGCGCCGCCGTGGAGGGGGAGCTATGCTGCGATTCGGATGGGTGCGCCGGACGGTGCTGGCGGTCGTCGTGGCCGCCGAGGTGATGGCTGCCGGGCAGGCCGCTGCGCTGCCGATCGACGGCGGTGTCGCCGGGCCCACGCCCGACGTCTTCTACAACTTCTACGTTCCGCCGGTTCCGGCCGGGGGATCCCCGGGCCTGGGCGCGCAGCTCTACGTGGCGCCGCGGCCGGTGCCGCCACGGGTGGGCCACACCTGGCACACCTACCCGCCGTTCATGCCCCACGAGTTCCTCTACAAGCACCGTCGCCGCTACGTCCGCCCCGCGGGGGTGACGGGCATGCGAACCGACGTGCACGCCTACTGGTACTGATCCATGGCCGACACCCTCTCGCCCCGAACCATCCGCTCGCTTCGTCGGGCAGGACCGATCGTCCTCGGCATCCTCGCCTGGGGTCTGGCCGCGCCGACGGCGATGTGGGCCTACGGTCCCCAACAGCTCGGCTGCGCCGCAGACCCGACGCTCGGCTGTCCGCCCGGTGGACCGGCCTGCGGGCACCGCGGTGCGCCGCGCGGGTGCGGCCATCACGGCCGCTGCCACAAGGGGTGTCATGCGGGCTGTGGACACCACTGCCAACCGGGCTGCGGCGCCCACGGACTCTGCGGGATGTGCGACGGCCACTGGCTGCACCACGACGTCTACGAGAAGCGGTACTTTCTCCGCAGCCAGGGCAAGAGCTGGCACAGCTCGTGGTACGACCCGGCGGAGGGCCGCCCGATCGCGCTGGTGGTCCCGCCGACGGCCGAGTTCCAGACCCAGTACGGCTGGGGCGTGCCGAGTTCGCGGGTGGCGCCGATCTACCACCAGTTTCGCCGGCCCTATCCGGGGCCAGGCGCGGTCGGTGGCGGCGGCGGTTTCCTGCCCACGCCGAACCAGCCGAGCGACACGGTGCAGTTCGGCGTGAACGCGGTCCGCGGCCCCTGGGGCGCTTACTGACGAATCGCCCGCGGCCCCGGCGACTCCACGCAGCGGCCGAGCGCGGCGGTCGTGATGTGGATCACGTCCGCGCCGTCTCCAGACGCTGGCGGGCGACGGCCGCCCACGGGCTCTCGGGGGCCAGGGCCAGGAAGGTGTCGAGGTGGCGGCGGGCCTCCCGCGGGCGGCCTGCGTCGGCGAGCACGCCGGCGACGTGCCAGTGGGCGTCGGCGTACTCCGGCGCCTGCCGGAGCACGCCCTCCAGCGCCGCCAGCGCCAGTTCGTGGTCGCCGAGCTCCGCCAGCACGCAGCCCAGGCTCGTCCGTGCCCGCAGGTGATCGGCGTCGATCTCGATCGTCGCGTAGTAGCGTTCGCGGGCCGCCGTCAGGTCGCCCGCGCGGTAGAGCAGCTCGGCGAGCATGAAGTTCACCTGCGGATCGGGGCCGCGGGCCTGGAGGACGGCGCGGAGCGCCTCCGCCGCCTCGACGAACTCGCCGGCCGCCTCGAGGTCGTCGGCGAGATCGAGGATCTCCGCGATCTCGCGGTCCAGGGGATCGGTCTGGGCGGCGGGAGCCGCGCGGGGCGTCGGCAGCGGGACGACCAGCGGCTCGATCGCCGCGGGATGCGGCAGGTCCTCGGCATCGATGGCGGCGGTGTAAAAGGGCAGCTGCAGCTGGCCGCCGGCCGCCAGCAGGCGACCGTCCTGCCGCAGGCTGAGCCGGCGGCCGTCGGCCACCACGCGGTCCACCAGGCCGCCCGGCTCCGGACCGTTCCCGGCGGCGAGCCCCGCGAGCTTGGCGTCGATCTCGCGGAGCGACAGGCCGCCGGCGAGAAGCCGCGCGAGGTGGCGGCCGACGACGAGCTGCCCGAAGTCGAACCATTCGATGGAACCGGCGCGCCGCGCCGGCGCGAGGAGTCCTTCCCGGACCCAGTGCCGCACCGCGGCCGGAGGGACGCCGAGCACGTCGGCCATCATCGCCGCCGTGGAGAGCCGCCGAATCCCCACGTCGTCGCGGTCCGGCGCGGCGTCGTCGCAGGCGGCGGACCTGGCCGCACCGGCCGGTGGGCGGCAGTCGGGCCCGGCGTCGTCCGGCGGCCCGCCGTCACCGGAGCTTTTTCCGCGTGAGCGGCCGTCCCTGACCTTGCCGGACATGACGCGGTTCCTTGAGCCGCGGCAACCTTACCCGACGTCCCGGGGCCCGTCCATGCGCGCCGCCGGCGCCGCCGCCGGGCACGGCCGCGATCCAGCCTTCGAGCGGGTCGAGCTTCGGCGGGAGGCCGTAATCGTCGAGTGCCGCGGCATGCCCCGCCTGCATCGCGCAGATGACGGCGTCGAGGAGATCACCGCGGCCGTCGGCGATCAGCCGGCGCCGCCAGGCGGTGTCGATCGTCAGGCGGAGGTCGAGCCCCGCCCGGCCCGCGACGAGGGCCGCCACGATCGCGCGGCGGTTGCCGCGGCGGTCGGCGGTCTGCCCGGCGGCCAGGTCGCTCTTGTACGACGTCCGGCAGACCTGCCGGGCCGTGAACCCCGGGTACGCCTCCAGCGCGACGCGGCCGTCGGGCGGCAGTCGTCGGCCGCCGGGATGCCGGTGCGCCGGGAACGCGAGCCCCGCGTCGAGCATCCGGCCGATGCCGGCGTGCATCATCCAGGCCACCGGAGGATTGGTCCAACGCATCGCCGGACTCGAGCCCGCGGGTCGGTCGGCAGCCCGCCAGGCGAACTTGTCGCCCGGGGGCCGCGCGGCGCACCAGCTGCGGAACGCTTCGCGGAGCAGCGGCCGCGGGAGGGAACAGTAGTGCCTGACGCAGGCCTCCCACTCGGTGGGCCAGCCCTCGTGCTCGATGAGGTCCCGCGGCTGGCCGAACGGCAGGTCGAAGCCGCCGATCCAGGGCCCGGCGGTGCGAAGGAAGGCCTCGAAGCCGGCGAGGCTCGCCAGCGGCACGACCTCGTCGAGCCGGTACTCGGGCAGGGGATCCGCGTCGTGCCACCGCCCGATGGCCGCGGTGATCGGCTTGCGGGGGGTGGGCGTCGAGCTGAAGTCGACGCCGACGAGGAGGCTGCCGCACCGCAGAAGCGATCGGCCGCCTCGCGGCCGATCAGGTCGAGTGGGCACGGGGGCCGACGGGCCGCGGCAGGCTCGTGCCCGAGGTCTTCGCCGTGGGCACGTCGCGGGCGTCGCTGGCCGGGGGGGGCGGATAGACGGCCGGACCGGGCGGGGCGACCGTGGGCTCCGGCGCCACCTGCGCCGCCGGCTCCTTGGCGGCCGGCGCCGGGATGGCCTCGATCTTCCGCAGTTCTTCGCCGGCCTCGGCGGCCGCCGGCTTCTCGGCGCGCACGGCCTGCCGGTCGTCGGCAGCGGACCGCTCGGGATCGACGTGGTCGAGCGGCGACGAATCCCAGCCCTCGGCCGTCTTCGGCGCCGCGTCGGCGGGCTTGTCGCTGAAGGTCTTCACGGGGCCGGCGGCGGGCGCCGGGGCGGCAGCCGGGGCCGGCGAGCCGGACGGGGCCGGCGCGAGGACCGGGGCTGGCGTCGCGGGGGCGGCCGGCCGGGCCGCGGCCGCGGCCGTGGGGAGCGGATTGCCGCACGGATCGAGCGGCACCTTCATGACGACCGTCCGCGGGGTGCGGACGGTGTAGGTGTAGGGCACCCGCTTCTCGACCACCCGCGGCACCTGCATGGTCCGCTGCTCGGCGACGTACTTCATCACCTGGACCTGCACCGGTTCCACCTTCTCCTCGGTGACGAACCTGCAGACCTGCGTGGACACCTGGCGGACCTGCTCCTCCGGCACCATCCGGCAGACGGTGACCGGAACCTTGTTCTCGACCCGCTCCACGACCTTGCGGACCGTCTGCACAGGAACCTGGCGGACGGCCGTCTCGGCGACCATCTTCATGGTCTGCACCGGCACCTGCTGCACGACCTGCTCGTCGACGTAGCGGACGGTCTGCACCGGCACCTTCTGCGTGACGACGCGGTTGACCATCGTCGTCTCGGGCACCTGCACCGGCGTGTAGGTCGGCTGGTAGACGCGGTTGACCTGGTTGACGACGACGCCCGGGGTCATCTGCCACTGCCAGCCGCCGCGCTGCCAGACGGCCAGGCCGGTGAACGGATCGACCGCCCAGCCGCCGGGTGCCCAGCCGAGGGCCGTCGAGCCGGGCGTGGCCACGGGCGTGACGGTGTCAATCGCCTGGCTGCCGACCGAGTAGGCGGTCCGCACCGTCGTGACGGGCTCGCTGACCACGGAGTTCTGATCCTGCAGGCTCGTCTCGTAGACGGGCTTGCGAACCGTGCTCACCTGCTGCTGCACGACGGTCTCGTAGACCGGCTTCATCACCGTGTACTGCTCCTCGCGGGTGGCCGTCTCGACGACGTCGCGGGTCACGTCGTAGCTGCGGTCCTCCACGACGGTCTCGTAGACCGGCTTCATCACCGTGTACCGCTCATCGCGGGTCTGCGTCTCCCAGACCGGCCGCTGCACGGTGTACCGCCGCTCCTGCGTCTGCGTCTCCCAGACCGGCTTCTGCACGGTGTAGGACTTCGTGTCGTAGACCGTCTCGTACGACACCCGGTAGGCCGTCACCTGCTGCTGGTCGTAGACGGTCTGGTAGTCGAGCCGATAGGTCTGGGTCGCCGCGGGCGGGGCCACGACGGCCTCGCCGCAGCACTGGGCCCGGACGGCGTTGGCCGCGGGCGACTGGGGGGCGACGACGAGTGCCGCGCACACCAGAGAGAGGAACATCCGCCGCGGGGATTCCGGACGGGGCGAACGGGCGCCGAAACGGGTCATGGGTTCACTCCTGCGAAAAGACCCTTCGAGAGTAATCAGGGGTACGCGGGCTTCAAGGCATTCGGTGAGGAAAAAACGCCGATTTTCCCGGGGAAAAACGGCTCGCGGTCGTCACGACCGGTGCGACCGAACCATCTTACGGGTCCGGGGAAGGGCGGGCCGCCGCAGGCCGGGAGGCTGCGCAGGCGGGGCGGTCCGGGGCGGGTGCCGCCGCGGCCGGGACGTGCCCGGCTTCAGAGCATCTTTTCCAGCAGCCTGCGACTGCCGCCGTCGAGCGCGTCCACGCTCGGAATCAGGTAGCGGACACCGAAGGTGTCGGTGATGAAGGCGACGCCGTCGAGCTGCCGCACGATGTCGTCGGCGTGGCCGACCTTGAAGCGGTGCGGGCCGCGGTCGGTCAGCACGGTCCACTCGGCGGGCTCCGCGTCCGACACCGCCTCGATCCGCCGGATCACCGGGAGGAACTCGCGCTCGGCGAGGACCGCTTCGAGGATCGTTCGCAGCGGCGGGTCGACCTCGGCGAGGGACTCGATCCAGGCGAGCTCGCCGCCGTCGGGAGCGACGATGGCGACCGGCCCGCGGGGCGCTGTGACGGGAAACGCCCGCAGCACGTCGACGTCGGTGTGCCGCCTGCCGCGGGCGTCGACGAGCACGAGCCGGCCATGGGGATGCCGCTCCAGCGCCCAGCCCTCGGGCGAGCTGCCGGTCGTCACGGGGCCGGAGGCGTCGGGATGCGTCATGGCGTGCGTCTCGGGGGCGGCGTCAGGCGGTGGCGGCCTCGGCTTCGGCTCCGGCCTTCATCTGCGCACGGTAGAGCCGCGCGTAGGCGCCGTCGGCGGCGAGGAGCTCGTCGTGCGGCCCTGTCTCGACGATCCGACCGGCGTCGAGGACCACGATGCGGTTGGCGCGGCGCAGCGTCGAGAGCCGGTGCGCGATGGCGATCGTGGTGCGGCCGGCCACGAGCCGGTCGATGGCCGCCTGGATGATCGCCTCCGTCTCCACGTCGACGGCGGAGGTGGCCTCGTCGAGCACGAGGATTCGCGGGTCGACCAGGAGCGCCCGGGCGATCGAGAGCCGCTGCCGTTCGCCGCCGGAGAGCGTCCCGCCGCGCTCGCCGACCCGTGAGTCGTAGGCCAGCGGCTGGGAGAGGATGAAGTCGTGCGCCCCGGCCGCCCGCGCCGCCGCCACGATCTTGTCGCGCGGCGCGTCCGGGAGGCCGTAGGCGATGTTCTCGGCGATCGTTCCGAAGAACAGGAAGGGCTCCTGGAGCACGCAGCCGAGGTTGCGGTGGTAGTCGGCGATGTCCAGGTCGCGGAGGTCGACCCCGTCGACGCGGATGACGCCGCTGGAGGGGTCGTAGAAGCGGCAGACGAGGTTGGCGAGGGTCGACTTGCCCGAGCCGCTCGTGCCCACGAGCCCGACCATCTCACCGGGCTCGATCACCAGGTCGATGCCGTGGAGCACCTCGCGGGCGCCGTAGCGGAAGTGGACGCCCGAGATCTCGATGCGGCCGGCGACGCGGCCGGGCCGCACCGGCCGCGGGGACTCGGCGACGGTCGGCTGGCAGTCGAGGATCTCGAAGATCCGCTGGGCGCTGGCGGCCGCCCGCTGCGTCGCGGGGACCATGCGGATCATCGATTCCACGCGGCCGTAGAAGCGGGCGATGTAGGCGAGGAACGCCGTCAGGCCGCCGACGGTCACGCCGCCGCCGAACACCATCCAGGCGCCGGCCGCCCAGACCACGAGCAGCCCGACCTCGCTGAAGAAGCTGAACAGCGGTCCGCAGAACGACCAGATCACGTTGACGCGGTCGTTGGCCTCCAGCACGCGGTCGTTGGCCGTGACGAAGCGGTCGATCTCCCGCTGCTCCTGCGCGAACGCCTTCACCACGCGGATTCCGGGGATCGTGTCGGCCAGCACGCTCGTCATGTCGCTCCACGCGACGCTCGCCCGGGAGAACCCCCGCCGTAGCCGCTCGCGGACCGCGTAGACGAGCCAGACCACCAGGGGGAAGGGCACGAGTGTGAGCAGGGCCAGCAGCGGATTGAGCCACACCAGCACGGCGGCCGTGAGCGCCAGGAGCATCACGTTCGAGGCGAACTCGATGAGGTTCACCGACAGGAAGATGTTGATCTTGTCGGTGTCGCTCCCGACCCGGGAGATGAGGTCGCCGGTCCGCTTGCTCTGGAAGAAGTCGAGCGACAGCGACTGGACGTGGGCGTAGGTACGGGTGCGGAGCCCCGCGGCGATCCGTTCGCTGACCCAGGCGAGCGTCCAGGTCTGCGCCCAGGAGAGCAGCCAGGCGGCGACGGCGGCGAGCGTGAGCCCGCCGAGGTACCACCAGACGCGGGTGAAGGGCACGTCGGCGCCGTTCTGCCTCGGGATCAGCACCTGGTCGACCAGCGGCATGGTGAGGTACGGCGGCACGAGCGCCGCGGTGGTGCTCGCCAGCGAGAGCAGGCCGCCCAGGACCGCCATGCCCGCATGGGGCTTCGCGAAGGACAGCACCCGGGCGAGCGCCCGCCACGACGCGGTGCCCCCCGGGGCGAATTCGGCGCCGTCGATGCCGCGGGCGGAGACGGCGGGTCTCGGCTCGTCGGCGGCCGGCGGCTCGGCCCGCTGCTCGGCCCGCCGCGTCTCCTTCGGCAGCCCGCGCGACTGCCGGGCATCGAACACGTCCTCGAGGGCGTGCACGCCCTTGGCCCTGGCGGGCGTGAACAGCCAGCGGGCGATGATGCGTCCATCCTGGGAGAGTTCGATGCGGCCGACGGCGGCCCGCAGGTGGACGTCCAGCCGCGTGTCGGCATCCAAGGGCCACGACCGCGGCGCGGCGGCGGACTCCGGCGTCCCGTCGGCGCTGGCCGGCTGATCAGCGATGAACCGGCGGTCAGTGAGGACGATCCAGCCGTCGGTGAACCGCAGCCGCGAATCGAGGTCGAAGCGACAGGCCGCAGCCACACGTTCGCCCGGTTCGAGCCGCACGCCGCTGCCCCACGGAAGACCCCTGGAATGGGGGTCTGCGGTTTCGTGGGGGGGGGAGGAGAGGGCCATGCAAATCCTCGAAATCCGTTCTCAAGGGCCGTTTCCGGCCGTTCCGCGGGGCCGTGGCGGGCGCGACGGCGGAAAGCTTGCTTGGCCTTCCCGGCGTGCCTAAATTATCAAATTCCCCGGGTGTTCTGGCCGATGAAACGATTTCCATCAGCCTGAAAAATATTCCCAGCCGTCCCTGCCGCCGTTCACCAGCCCCCGCCCTCCGGTATTCTTCCTCCATGATCGCTGACCGGGTGTTCGGCCCGCCAGCCCGGGTGTTCGGCCCGCCTGCATGGTTTTCGGCTCATCGCGGCGATCGTGCCCCGCGGCTGCGGCATGGAACGTGCTTGCTCCGGGAAGTCGTTGCAAATGTTTCGCTTCCGCGGAGGCGGAGCGTAAACTTTGCTTCACGCGTTGCCCAGACGGCGCCGGTCGAACGGCGGTGGCTGGAGCAGGGCGGTCGGAACCAAGGTGCCGAAAGGAACGGGTACCGCGAGCGAACGCGCGTCCGTGAGGCGTGCGGCGGTACGATCCGGCCTTGCGGTGTAGGAATCCATTCGTCCCATGGCCACTTCGGCCGGTCGGTTGTTCGCCTCGCGGTCGCCCTCCCCGTCGTCCCCTCGCCAGGCACCGAAGCCCCGCTTCGCCGCCGGCATCTCTCCCGCGGCTCCGGATTGCCAGCCGCCGCCCTGACGGGATCGAAGAACGGTTCCGTCCGGATGCCTGCCCAGGCAGGCAGGACTGCGTCGGCGACGCGCCCGCGCAGTCCCGTTGTGACACGTGTGACCTCCGTTCCAGGCACGACCGCGGGAATGTCCTGCGGCTGGCGGTGGCACACAACACCAGGCCCACGCTCGCGTCAGCGTCCGGCCTAAGAAGCACACCAGATCCATCATGGAGATTCAGTCGCTCAAGGTTCTCCGTGGCCCGAACCAATGGGCCTCGTTCCCGTGTCTCGAAGCCTGGGTCGACCTCGGTCGCCTCGAGGATTTCCCCTCCCACACGCTGCCGGGATTCAACGAGCGGATCATGCAGTGGCTGCCCAGCATGATCGAGCATCGCTGTTCGATCGGTGAGCGGGGCGGCTTCTTCGAGCGGCTGCGGACCGGCACGTGGATGGGCCACGTGCTCGAGCACGTGACGCTCGAACTGCAGACGCTCGGCGGCACGCCGGTGGGCTACGGACGGGCCCGCGAGGCCAACACCCGCGGCGTCTACAAGGTGGTGATCGAGTACATCGAGGAGGCCTACGCGATCGAGTGCCTCCACACGGCCCACCGGCTCATCATGGCGGCCATCGACGGGATGGAGTTCGACGTCGCGGCAGAGGTGAAGCGGCTGCGCGGGGTGTTGCTCGACACCCGGCTCGGCCCGAGCACCCGCTCGATCGTCGACGCGGCGGTCGCGCGGGGCATCCCGGTCCGCAGGCTCACCGAGGGCTCGCTCGTCCGCCTCGGGCAGGGAGCCAGCCAGCGGCGGATCATGGCCGCGGAGACCGACCGCACCGGCGCGATCGCCGAGACGATCGCCCAGGACAAGGACCTCACCCGCGGCCTGCTCGCCGAGGCCGGCGTGCCGGTGGCCGAGGGGCGGTCGGTGGCCGATGCGGCCGAGGCCTGCCGCGTGGCGGGGGAGCTCGGCGCACCGGTGGCGGTGAAGCCGCGGTATGGCAACCAGGGGCGGGGCGTGTCGATCAACCTCACCGCCCGCGAGGACATCGAGCGGGCCTGGGAGATCGCCCGTCAGCAGGGCGAGCCCGTCGTCGTCGAGCGGTTCGTGCCCGGCGGGGACCACCGCCTGCTCGTCGTCGGCGGCAAGGTCGTGGCCGCGGCCCGGCGGCATCCCCCGCAGGTCGTCGGCGACGGCGTCGCCACGGTGGCCGAGCTCGTGGCACGCGTGAACGAGGACCCGCGACGCTGCGGCGACCATGCCTGCTCGCTCTCGCCGGTGCCGCTGGATGACGTGGCCGTCGGCGTGCTCGCCGAGCAGGGGCTCGCGGTCGACGGCGTGCCGGAGGCTGGTCGCGTGGTCCTCCTGCGCAAGAACGGCAACCTCAGCACGGGCGGCACCGCCGAGGACGTCACGGATCGCGTGCACCCCGAGGTCGCGGCCCGGGCGGTCGAGGCCGCGCGGATCGTCGGCCTCGACGTGGCCGGCATCGACGTCATCGCCACCGACGTCTCGCGACCCCTGGAGGAGCAGGGGGGGGCGGTGATCGAGGTCAACGCGGCCCCGGGGCTGCGGATGCACCTGGAGCCGACGGTCGGCACGCCGCGGAACGTCGGCGCGGCCATCGTCGACACGCTCTTCGCGCCGGGGGAGGATGGCCGCATTCCCACCGCCGCCGTCACCGGCACCAACGGCAAGACGACGGTCGTCCGCCTGCTTGCGCACCTCGCGGCGGCGGGCGGCTCGACGGTCGGCATGACCTGCACCGAGGGAGTGTGGATCGGGCGGCGGCAGATCGACGCGGGCGACTGCAGCGGTCCGGCGAGCGCCCGCCGCGTGCTCGCCAACCCGTCCGTGACCACGGCGGTCCTGGAGACGGCCCGCGGGGGCATCCTCCGCGAGGGCTGCGGCTTCGACCGCTGCGACGTGGCCGTCGTGACGAACATCGGCGCCGGCGACCATCTGGGCATCGGCGAGATCGACACGCCCGAGCGGCTGGCGTGGGTGAAGGGAGCGATCGTGGCCGCCGTCCGGCCCGGCGGGGCGGCGGTGCTCAACGCCGCCGATCCGCTCGTCGTCGACATGAAGAAGTGGTGTAAGGGGCAGGTCGTCTACTTCGCCCTCGACCCGGCGAATCCGATCCTCGTCGCCCACCTGGCGCAGGGCGGGCTGGCCGCCACGGTCCGCGAGGGCTGGATCGTGCTCTGTGACGGCCCGCGCGAGACGCGCCTGGCGCAGCTCGACCGCGTGCCGCTGGTGCATGGGGGCCACGTGCCCTTCCAGGTGGAGAACGCGTTGGCCGCGGCGGCCGCCGCGTGGCGGCTGGGGGTGCCTTTGGAACTGGTGCGCATCGGACTGGAGGGCTTCACGTCGGGGTCCGACGGTTCGCCCGGCCGGTTCAACCTGCTCGACCTCGACGGGGCGGCGATCGTGGTCGACTACGGCCACAACGTGCCCTCGCTGGAGCAGATCTGCGGCGTCGTGCGGAAGCTGCCGCACGTCCGGCGGACGGCCGTCTACTCGGCCGCCGGCGACCGACGGGACGAAGACCTCGTCGCCCAGGGTCGGCTTCTCGGGGCGGAGTTCGACCGCGTGGTCGTCTACGAAGACGCCTACGTCCGCGGCCGTCAGGCCGGCGACATCACCCGGCTGATCGGCCAGGGAGTCCAGGCGGGCGGGCGGGCGATCGCCGCCGATGCCGGCGGCACCTGGGCCCAGGCCGCCGCGCTGGTCCTCGACGCGGTCCGCCCGGGAGACCTGGTGCTCCTGCAGGCCGACGTGGCCGAGCAGGCGATGCCGTGGCTGGTGGCGCGGTACGGCGGCCGGCTCCGCGAGACGAGGCTCGACGAACTGGTGGCGGTGCCAGTGCGGAGGCCGTGAGCGTCGGCCAGGTCGTCCTGCGGGCGGTCCGGCTGCGGTGTCCCGGGTGCGGCGGCGGCCCCCTGTTCCGCGGCTGGTTCCGCATGCACGAGGCCTGCTCGGCCTGCGGCGGCACGTTCCGTCGCGAGCCGGGCTTCTACCTCGGAAGCATCTACATCAATTACGGCGCGACGGTCATCGGCACCGGCGCGCTCTACGCGTTGCTCGTGTGGGCCGCCGGTGTCTCGCACGAGACGGCGCTGGCGGCCTGCCTGGCCGTGGCGGTGATCTTCCCGGCGGTCTTCTTCCGCCACGCCCGCAGCTTCCTCCTGGCGCTCGACCGTTCGGTGAACCGCAGCCAGTCGCCCGGAGGGGCCGGCCCGGTCCCGGACCCGGCCGGCCCCGGGCAGCTGGCGTCGCTGTCGGCCGACGACGGCCGGGCCGGCTGCGCCATGGGCGTCGCGCTGGCGGCCATCCTGCTGTTCGGCATCGGGATGGCCGTGATCACGATCCTGTTCTCGTCGGCCGACCGGCCGGGGACGTCGGCGGGCGACGTCGACCTGCGGTGATCCCGCGGCTGACCCGCGACCGGACCTGCGCCGTCGCGGCGGCTCACTTCAGGCCGGGGCGGCGGTCCAGGGCGCCCCGCACGCCGAGCTGCTCGGGGTGCCGCGCGATCTTGTCGGCGAACACCCGGACGTCGTTGACGATCGGCCGCAGCTCCTTGGTGAGGCCGTTGACGTTGGCGGCGGCCTGCGCGAGGTCGTTGTAGACCTGCGGATCGCGGACCAGCTTGCCGAGTGTCCCCTGCGACTCGTTGAGCGCCTTCGTGAACAGCGCGGCCTGCTGGAGCGTCTCGTCGAGCCGGCCGATCGTGCGGTCGACCTGGGCCACCATGCCGGCACCGCGCTCGCCGAGGGGCTTCGTGAGCCCCTCGAGGTTCCGCAGGTTCCGGTCGGCGGTGTCGATCGTCGTGCCCATGCCCTGCACGGTCTTCCGCACGTCGGCCATCACGTCCGGCAGGGCGGCGAGCGTGTCCTTGAGCTTGGCCCGGTCGGCGGGATCCCCGAGCACGTCGTTGATGTTGTTCATCGCGAGGCTGAACGAGTCGAGGGCCGACTCGGTCTTGCGGACCATCTTCCCGAACGCATCGTCCTCGCCGAGCATGATCCGATCGATGTTGGCCGAGAGCTTGGCGACAGACTCGCTGGCCTGGGAGAGCGATTCCAGCGCGCTGCCGAGCTTCGGCTCGAGCGTGGCGAAGACCTCGAACGGGTCCTTGGAGACGGCTCCCGGGAGCACCTCGTCCGCGGCGATCCGCTGCCGCGGCGGCCGGATGATGCCGGGCACCAGCTGAATCTCCGAGTCGCCGAGGATCGTGCTGGCGATCCGCGGCTGCTCGTCCCGGTAGATCGGCACGTGCGAGTCGATGTCGGCGACCACGCTCACGCCACCGCGGGCGTCGAGCTCGACCCCGGCGACCCGGCCGACGAGGATGCCGTTCTTCCGGACCGGGGTGCCGGTGGCGATGCCGCGGGCGTCTGTGAAGCTCATCTTCAGCGGATAGGTGGACTGGACCAGCGACGGCAGGTCGCCGAAGAGCACGATGAGGATGCCGGCGATGATGGCCGTCGCCAGGACGACAACGCCCACCCGGAACTGCATCACGCGATCGTTCACGATGCCTCCTCGCCGCCCCGCACGGCGGCCTCGTCGAGCCCCTGCTCCTCCTGCAGTTCCGTCAGCCGGGCGCCCGCGCGGCCCTCCACGAACTGGCGGATCCGCGGATCCCGGCTGCGGTCGAGCTCCGTGGGGGTGCCGTCGAAGACGATCTGAGGCTCGTCGGGCCGCAGCCGGAACGCCGGGTAGAGCATGATGATCCGGTCGGCGACCTTGCGGGCGGTCTGCATGTCGTGGGTGACGACGACGCTCGTGACCCGCGTCCGTTGGCGGACGCGGAGGATGAGCTCGTTGATCACGTCGGTCATGATCGGGTCCAGCCCGGTCGTGGGCTCGTCGTAGAGCACCACGTGGGGATCGAGGGCGATCGCCCGGGCGAGTCCGGCCCGCTTGCGCATCCCCCCCGAGAGCTGCACCGGCTTCTTGTCGAGCACGGTGCGGGGCAGGCCGACCTCGTCGACGAGCGCGGTGACGATCTCGCCGATCTCGTTCTCCGGGAGCTGCGTGTGCTCGCGGAGCGGAAAGGCGATGTTGTCGGCGATCGTGAAGCTGTCGAACAGCGCGGCACCCTGGAAGACGAAGCCGTAGCGGGTCCGCAGGTGGGCCAGGTCCCGGTCGGTCATCCGCATCAGCGACCGCCCCTCGAAGCGGACGTCGCCGCTCGAGGGGCGAATGAGCCCGATGAGCGTCTTGAGAAGGACCGTCTTGCCGCAGCCGCTCTCGCCGAGCACGACGAGCGTCTGGCCCGCCGGCAGGTCGAGCGACACGTCGCGGAGTACCTCCTGGCGGCCGAAGCGGACGCCGAGGGAGTCCACCCTGAGGACCGGCGGGTCGGCTTCCGGAGACTGCGGCGCAGGACGGGGTGCGGTGGCTGGCATGGTGGGTTCAGACGAGCCGGCGGACGCCCTCGGGGCGGAAGAAGTCGTGGACGTTGTTGAGCCAGATCCCCAGGAAGAGGTCGAGGACGAGGATCAGCACGAACGAGTGCACGAAGGCGTTGGTCGCCGCGCGGCCCACCCCCTCGGCCCCGGGCTCGCAGTGGAACCCGTGGTGGCAGCTCACCAGGGCGATCGCGGCCCCGAAGAACAGGCTCTTGAAGATGCCCATGAGGAAGTCGAAGGCGTCGACGTAGGCCCGCGAGTTCTCCCAGTAGTGGTGGTAGTCGATGCCCAGGAGCACGTGGGAGTAGAGATAGCCGCCGAGCACGCCCATGAAGTCGGCCATCACGGTGAGCGACGGGATGAGCACGAGGCAGCCGAGGAACCGCGGCACGACGAGGTAGTAGATGGGGTTGGCCCCCATGCTCTCCAGGGCGTCGATCTGCTCGGTGACCCGCATCGTGCCGAGCTCCGCCGCCATGGCGCTGCCGACCCGGCCGGCGAGCATGGTGGCGGCGAGCACCGGACCGAGCTCGCGGACGAGCGAGAGGTTGATCACGGAGCCGAGCCGGGTCTGGAGGCCGAGCGCCTTGAACTGCGCGTAGCTCTGCACCGCCAGCACCATCCCGATGAACAGGCCCGTCAACGCGACGACCGGCAGCGACATGACGCCGATCTGGTAAAAGCTCGGCAGGAGCACGTCGCGCCGCTGGCGCCGGGCGACCATCCAGCCCAGCGTCTGCACCGCGAAGACCGCCACGTCGCCGATGCCGGCGATGGTCGCCATCGCGAGCCCGCCGAGGTTGGCGACCTGGTTGGCGAACCAGCCGGTGACACCGGGAGACGGGGAAGCGGCTCGAGTGGTCATGGGCGTGTCCGGCCGCGGGCGGCATGCGCGCGGCGATCCTTGCCGGTCGTATCGGCCGTAGCGGTCGGGCGGCATGAGCCGGCCCTGAAAACCGCCGCCGGGCCGGCAGCCTGCGGAATCTGGGCTGACTGCCGCCCGGGCAGCGGGCCCTTGGCCGCTCGGGGTTGCTCGTGCCCTCTCGCCCGGACGTTCGCTTTGGCCCTCCGGGCAATGCTGGACAGCACGGCAGATGCAGGAGGGTTCGATCCGCGCCTTGCGTGGCGAGGGGCCGCCCATCCCCTCTCGCCGGACGCTCGCTCCGGTCATCCTGACCTTCGCTCGCTCGGAGGTGCCCGCGCTTTCGCCCTCCGGGCTTCGCTTGCCACCTACGCCGGCTCGCGGGGATGGGCGGCCCCTCGCTGAGTTCCGACCTCGACTGGGCAGCAACGAACCCCACGTCCCGATGAGGCGGTGGCGGAGGCTGCACGGGCCATGGATGGCCGTGCAGCCGGGACACGCCGGCAGGAGGCCGGCCCCTGCCCGCCCGGGGAACCCTTGGCGTTCCCCGCGGCGGGCGGAGGCTGCACGGGCCATGGATGGCCGTGCAGCCGGGACAATCAGAACTGCCAGATCGCGTCGCAGCCGCCGTAGAACTGGCTGTCGCGATCACCGTTGCCGAAGGGCAGCGTCTTGCCGACCGCCACGCCGTCGAACCAGTCGTACCGCAGTTCGGGCCGGATGATCCAGTTGCCGTTGGGCTTCCAGTTCAGGCCCCACGACATCTGCCAGAAGTTGCCGGCGTAGCCGCCGTACTGCGGCGTGTTGCCCGTCAGCCAGTTGCGCAGCGGGTTGAACACGCGGGTGCCGTTGTTGTCGCGGAACCATTCGAGCCGGACGCCGCCGATCAACGTGTCACTGAAGGTCCAGAACATGTACTGGTTGATGCCGTACCACTGGGCCGTGTCACTCGTCTGGTTCGCGGTCTTGTAGGGGACGGCCCCGTTGAACTGCCAGCCGTTGTCGTTCTGGATCACGTAGGTGAGCTTGTCGGACAGCTCGTTGATGTACACCGTGCTGAGGATCGAGCGGTTGCCGCCGAGGGCCTGAAGGCCCGGCACCACCGGGGTGTACTCGTTGCCGCTGGAGGTCGTGATCGTGAGCGACTGGCTCTCGTCGGAGTTCTTGAAGCTCACTCCACCCAGGAAGGCGGCGTTGCTGTTCCAGCCCGGGTAGCCGGCATTGATGATCTGCCCGTAGGGAATCTTGTCGCTGAAGTTGTCCCAGCCATTCGTGATCCCGGCATACACCGTCATCTGGTCGTTGACCGACCAGGTGTCGAGGATGCCGGTGTGCGTGAAGGGCTCGCCATACTGAAAGCAGTAAGCATGCGTGTAGAAGAAGTTGCCGATGGCGGGAACAACGTCGTAGCCGATGATCGTGTAAAAGTGGCCGAACTTCACCGCGTGGTCACCGGCCCCGAGCTCGCCGTAGAGCTGCGGCATCGCCAGGCCGTACCACTTGTTGCTGTTCCATCGCGGCGTGCCGAGGGCGTCGACGTCCGGGTAGAGGTAGGCGTCGAGGCCGCGGGCCGTGGTGAACAGGTAGTCGGTGCCGTAGAGCAGGTCGACCCGGCCGCCCCAGTCCCAGCCGCCCCCCTCGGTGTCGAGCAGCTTCTCGTTCACGAGGTAGAGCTGGTTCAGCTGGCCCATCCAGTTGGCGTCGTTGAACGTCATGGGGCCGTTGAAGGCCGAACCCCAGTTGTTGGCGCCGATGCCGGTATTGACCCAGCCGTAGGTCTTGATGCCGCGGCTGGCGAGCGGCTCGACCTCGAGATACCGGTTCGGTCCGGCATCCTCGGGAGCGGACGCCTCCTGGGCGGCCTCCTGCGGTGGCAGGCCGCGGAGTTCGTAGGCCTCCTCCTGCGGCACGTTCGGCACGACGGGTACGCTCTGTGCGGCCGCGTGGCCGGCGAGGACGAACAGCGAGAGGATGGCAACCGGCCCGACGGGTCGGCGCGGGGTGGCGGATCTCACGGTCAGCGGCTCCCTGCGAGGTGGTCTCTGGTGCCGGGGCCGCTCCGACAGCGGCACCGAAGTCACCGACTGGTGCGGGAGGGACGTTCGCAGCGGTCCGCCTGAACCGCGATCGTTCCTCTCCCCCCCACCGCGGTTCGAATCGGCTCCCGCTGCGGTCCATCCCGACGCCGCGTGCGCGAGTCGGCAAGGACAACCCGATCGACAGAGAAACGGGGCGATGTGCGCGCTTTCAGGGCATTCGGTTGCCCGGGAACGGTGCGTCCCGTCCCTGTGGGCAAGGGTTGCGGTGGTCGATGGCGGAAATTCCCGCATGGCGGAGACGCTGGAAAAGCAGGGACTTTTCGCGGGATTTTCAGCTGCTCGGCTCGCGCTGGAGCCGCAGCGGCCTGCCTTTGGCACGTGGATTGCCCAATTTGCCACCAGGCGAGGTGACAGCGCCGGTCTGCGCTGTCGCGTTTCATTCAGAGGAGTCGCACGATGCGTTTCAAGACGGGAGTTCTTCTGGGCGGTGAGTCGGGAACGAGTTCGCGGACGCCGGCTCGCCGGCGGGGCGGCCTGGCGGTCGCTGTGGCGGGAGCGCTCCCCGTGGTGGCGGCCGTCTGCCTCGTCGGCCTCGCTGCGGGGATGGCCTGGGCGGCCGATGAGTCCGTGGCGGCCCCGGCCGCCGCCGCGGTCGCGAAGCCCGCGGCGCCGACCGCCGAGTCCTCCTTTGCCAACACCTGGGTCGCGGTCGACACCATCTGGGTGCTGGTCTGCGGCATGCTCGTGTTCTTCATGAATCTCGGCTTCGGCTGCGTCGAGTCCGGCTTCGCCCGCGCGAAGAACTGCGTGAACATCCTCTCGAAGAACTTCGTCGTGTTCGCCGCCACGTCCATCGGTTTCTACCTCTTCGGCTGGGACCTGATGTTTGGCTCCGGCGACGGCGCCCTCATCGGAAACTCGGGCTCCTGGATGGTGGCCGCGGCTGACAACAGTCCCGCGGTGGGCGACGCCTACCAGGGCAAGTACGGGGCGATCAGCTGGTGCAGCGTGCCGCTGTGGGCGAAGTTCTTCTTCCAGCTGGTGTTCGCGGGGACCGCGGCGACGATCGTCTCGGGCGCCGTCGCCGAGCGGATCAAGTACCACACCTTCATCCTCTTCAGCTTCCTCATGGCCCTCGTGATCTATCCGGTCACGGGCCACTGGATCTGGGGCTTCGGCTGGCTCGCCAAGGACTGGAACTTCTGGGACTTCGCCGGCTGCTCGGCCGTCCACTCCGTGGGGGGCTGGGCGGCCCTCACCGGTGCCATCATGCTCGGGCCGCGGATCGGCAAGTACGGCCCCGACGGCCGCCCGCGGGCGTTGCCCGGCCACAACATGACGGCCGCCTTCATCGGCTGCCTCGTGCTGTGGTTCGGCTGGTTCGGGTTCAATCCCGGCAGCACGTTCGGCGTGATGGCCGACGGTGGCAGCCTCGCCGCCCGGGTGGCCGTGAACACCAACTTCGCGGCCGCCGCCGCGACGCTCACGGCGACGCTGACCGCCTGGCTGCTGCTGGGCAAGCCCGACATCGGCATGACGCTCAACGGCTGCCTCGCCGGACTCGTGGGCATCACCGCGGTGGCCGCCTACACGACCGCCCCCTGCGCGCTGGTCATCGGGGCGATCGCGGGTGTCCTCGTCGTGTACTCGGTCCTGTTCTTCGACCGCATCGGGATCGACGATCCGGTGGGGGCCACGAGCGTCCACCTGGTCTGCGGCATCTTCGGCACACTCTGCGTGGGGCTGTTCTCCAGCGCCGATCTCTCGGGGGCCAACACCTACGCCAACACGCCCGTCGGCTACGCGGCCGAGGTCGGCGGCCCGCTCAAGGGGCTGTTCTTTGGCGGCGGCACGACACAGCTCGTGGCCCAGTTCGTGGGCGTGCTGGCGGTCGGTTGCTACGTCGTCCCCGTCTCGGCGCTCCTGTGGTACCTGCTCAAGCTGACCGTCGGCCTCCGCGTCTCGGCGCACGAGGAGATCGAGGGCCTCGACATCGGCGAGCACGGCAACGAGGCCTACCACGGCTTCGTGCTGGCCCGCACGGAATAGTCTCACGCGATCCAGAAGGATGCCCCACCACGGCTTGCGCGGGCGCTCGCCTAGCTCGCGCAGGCCGGGGCATCCTTCGTCGCAGGCAGTTACGTCCGCAGGACGCGCGGGGTCGTCCACGTGAGCGTGGGCGACCAGGTCCAGCCGTCGCGCATCGTGAAGGCGGAGAGGCCGCCCGAGGCGATCCGCCACTTGCCGGTGACGGGGTCGCGGCCGGCGATGTCGGCCCGCCCGTCCCCGTTGAAGTCGCCGGCCATGACCGACGTCCAGGCCACGGCGGCGTCCCACGTTCCGAAGGCGCCCGTCACTGGAGTCGCCTTGAGCCGCGAGACGGTCCAGGTGCCGTTCCCCGGCCTGCGGCCGGCGATGTCGGTCCGCCCGTCACCGTCGAAGTCGGCGGCGACCACGTCCTTCCAGGCCACCGTCGTCGCCCACGTCCACCAGGTGGCGGCCGTGAAGACGGTGCCGTTGCTCACGGCGATCCGCCAGGTCCCCGTGCCGGGATCCCGGCCGGCGATGTCGGTCCGCCCGTCGCCGTTGAAGTCGCCGGACACCACGTTCGCCCAGATGACGTTCGTCGGCCAGACCCCCCAGCCCTTGGTCACGCGGTCGATGCCCACGAGGCTCGACACGAGCCACTGGCCGTTGGCCCGGTTGCGACCGGCGATGTCGGTCCGCCCGTCGCGGTTGAAGTCGCCGGTCACGATGTCGACCCAGTTGGCCGTCCGCGACCAGTTCCAGAACGACGACTGGCCGAACCCGGTGCCAGTGCCGGTCAGCACCCGCCAGTCGCCGGTCGTGGGGTTGCGGGCGGCGATGTCCGCCACGCGGTCGCCGTTGAAGTCGCCGCTGACGAAGCTCTGCCAGGCGATCGAGGGGGGCAGGTAGGCCCAGGCGACCGGAGCCGAGGTGCCGCCGCCCGCGAGCGTCGGCGTGATCTGCACCAGACCGTTGGCATGGTACGTGGCCACGTCTTCCCGCCCGTCGCCGGTGAAGTCGCCCGTGAGCATGGCGACGACGTTGGCGTCCGGCAGGGTCGCCAGCTTCGCCGTCGTGAACTGGCCCCCCGCGGCGGTGGAAAGCCAGACCTCGTTGCCGGCGCGGGCCGCGACGGCGGTGCCGGGCCGCGGCTGACGGTAGATGGTGAACGTGTCCTCGGAGAAATCGCCCCCCTCGAAGACCGACTCGGCGCGGACGATGATGGTCACCGCGCCCCATGCCCCGGGCGGAAACGTCAGGGAGAGCTGGCCCGACTGGTTGACGGCCACGGTCGCGATGGACGGGTCGCTGCTCCCGACCGAGTAGACCAGCTCACCGACGCGGCTGACGTCCTTGATGGCGAGGAACTGGCTGGGCTGGATCACGATCGGGTCGGGCAGCGGGTTGGGCATGTTGCGGAGCGGCAGCTCCTCGAACGTGCCCGACGGGTCGCCGTAGAAGGCCGAGGCCTTGTAGACGGGCGCCGTCCTGTAGATGTCGACGATGCTCATTCCTTGGCCGAGCACGCGACCGAAGGCGGTGAAACCTCCGTTCTGGGCGTCGAGGTTGGAAGCGTTCGTGTTCTCGAGGTTGAAGAACCACTGGTTGGTGGCGCTGTTGGCGTTGCCCGCCTCCTTCGCCATCGCGATCGTGCCGCGGACGTTGGAGTTGCCGGGCTCGTTGGTCACGGCCGCGAACCGGCTCACGGGCGTGGGCGCGCCACCGGGCTGGCCGCTGGCGGCGGTCGGCGCGCTGAATCCGCCACCCTGCACGACGAAGGCCGGGTCGACGCGGTGGATGATCGTGTTGTCGTAGAGGTTGGCGTCGGCGTACTGCAGGAAGTTTGCCGCCGTGGCCGGCGTGGTGCGGTTTCGCCCCGGCCCGGCCGCGTCGAAGAGCTCGACGTGGAACCGGTCGTTGGGGGCCGCGAAATCGGTCGTGAACTGGACGACGGTGCCGGTGACTGCCTCGTCGTCGAACCGGCCGTTGAGGTCGATGGTCCGCGTGGTCACGTTCGGCCCGACGGCGAAGTCGGGCTGTGCGACGTTGAGCATCACCGCGAGCATCCGTCGCGACTCGAGGGCCTCGCACCGGAGCTTCGAGGAACGGGTTTTGGCCATGGCTGATTTCCGCTGGATTCCTGGTGCACGAGATGGACCCCGCCCATGCCGTTATACGCTCCGGCCGCGGCGAGGGGTCGTTTCGGGCGCAGCCCGGCCGCGGGCCGCAAAACCCGGCAGCGCCACGGCCCGTTGCGGCCGTTCGCGGGGCGGGAACGGGGGGGGCGGGAACGGGGGGGCGGGCGTCAGCCCGCGGGGCCTTCCGCGGGACCGGCGGCGACCGGTTCGGCCGTGACCAGCCCCTTGAACACCAGCTGCCTCTTGCCGGCCACCTCGACGCAGTCGACCTGGATGGTGTCCTTCCCCTCGAACTCGCCCTTGAGGAGCTCCTCGCTGACCGGATCCTCGATGTAGTTCTCGAGGGCGCGGCGCAGCGGCCGGGCGCCGAAGTCGGTGTCGGAGCCCTTCCTGATGAGGAACTTCTTGGCCTCCTCGGTGAGCTCGAGCTTGAGGCTCCGCTCGCCGAGCCGCTCACGGACCTTCGCCAGCTCGATGTCGATGACCTGCTTGAGATCCTCGACCGTGAGGTGGTGGAACACGATCACGTCGTCGAGGCGGTTCAAGAACTCGGGCCGGAAGACCTTCTCGATCCGCTCGTTGACGCGGCCCTTCATCCCCTCGTAGCTGGCGTCGTCGTCGGGCTTCTGGAATCCGAAGGCGGCCTCGTTCTTGATCGCCTCGGCCCCCGCGTTGGTCGTCATGATGATGATCGTGTTGCGGAAGTCGACGTTGCGGCCGAACGAGTCGGTGAGCCGGCCCTCCTCCATCACCTGGAGCAGCATGTTGAACACGTCGGGGTGGGCCTTCTCGATCTCGTCGAGCAGGACCACGGCATAGGGGCGGCGGCGGATCTTCTCCGTGAGCTGTCCCCCCTCCTCGAAGCCGACGTAGCCCGGCGGGGCGCCGATGAGCCGGCTGACGTTGTGCTTCTCCATGTATTCGCTCATGTCGATCTGAATGAGCGCCTCGGCGTCGCCGAACATGAACTGCGCCAGCGCCTTGGCGAGCAGCGTCTTGCCCACGCCCGTCGGCCCGGCGAACACGAACGAGCCGATCGGCCGCTTCGGGTCCTTGAGCCCGGACCGGCTGCGGCGGACCGCCTTCGACACGCTCTTGATCGCAGCGTCCTGGCCGATGACCTTCCTGTGGAGCTCCCCCT
>JBIIUP010000124.1:0-9395 GCA_044339885.1 Pirellulales bacterium
CGGTGCGGCTCATGGAGCTCCGCCGCCTCCGGTCGCCAGACGCTTGAAGTACTGCTCGATCGCCTCCCGGTAGTGCGGCGGGTACTCCCGGCCGATCTGCTGCAGCGCCTCCTCGCGGGCCAGCGGCGGCAGGTCACCCCAGCCGGTGCCGGCGCCGAGGTCGCGGTTCCGGACCTCGCCGGCACCGCGGGCCCCGGCGCCGCGGCTGGTGTCCAGCGGCGTCCCTTCGCCCCCGCCGCCTCCGCCCCCGCCCGAGCCCCGGGCCTGCTCCTCGAGCTTCGCGATCAGCCTGTCGAGCGACTCGATCACGCCGTCCTGCACGCCGCGGGTCGTGGGGCCGGCCATGCCGAGCGCCAGGCGGCGCGTCGCGTCGCGCATCCGCCGCGCCACGTGGTCGAGCGACCCGTCCTCCAGCGCCGCCAGATCGGCCCGCAGCAGCCTGGCGACGCGCTCGTACCGGACCGGAATCTCGGCGGCCCGTTCGAGCAGTCGGTCGAGCGACTCGCGCGCCGCCTCGGCCTCCAGGAGCCAGTGCTGGCAGGCGGCGCGGTGGAACAAGAGCGTCGCCGGGTCGACCGCCGTCGCCACGTCGAGGTCGGCCAGCAGCGGCAGCGCCTCGTCGAAGCGGTCCTCGCGGACCAGCCGCCTGCCCACCCAGAGCTTGATCGCGTCGCGCTCGAAGTCGGCGACGTCGGCCGCCTCCAGCCAGGCGAACCCCCCTGCCCCGTCGCCCACGGTCGCGGCCCGGGGATCGCCGATGGCGAGCGTCGCCAAGACCGTGTCGAGCAGGTCTTCGACACCGTCCCCATTTCGGGCGTCCCAGAGGGACCGCGCTTCCCGCACCGCGGCTTCCCGGTCCGCCTCCGGCAGGGACGCGGCCAGCCAGTCGAGGGCCCGGGTGCGGACGTCGTCGCGGGCCGGCGCCGCCCACGTCGGCTCCCGTTGGAACTCCAGGTCCGAGCCGGTGGTGCCACGAGCGGTGCCGCAGAGTGCCAGCGCCACCGTCACCGCGAAGGGCCACGCCGGCCACGTCACGCGCGGCCCGCGAGTCATACTGCTCCCTCTCGATCCGCAGGCGTCACGGGGGCCGCGCCCGGACGTTCGCTGCGTGCTTCCTGCCCTGCGCTCACTCGAAGCCCCAGGGGTCATGGTTGGATCGTCCTCGCCGGTGCCGAGGGCTCGGGGGAAACGTCTGACCAATCATATCCCAGGCCCGGTCCGTCACGCCCGCGGCCGGCCGGGCCGCTCACTCCGGCCGGCCCGCCACGATGTCGAGCGCCGCCCGCTCGACGAGTCGCTGCCGCTCGGCCAGCCGCTCGAGGGCCGCCCGCAATTCCGGCTCCGCGGCCCGCTCGACCCCTTCCCCGAGGAGCTGCGCGAAGCGGCGGGTGCGGCCGTTCACCCGCAGCTGGAGCGAGCGGATCATCTTCAATTCGGCGAGCTGGTCGACCAGCGGCTGCCGGGCGGGGTCGGCGGGCCGCCCCCCTGCCCCGCCGCCGGCGTTCGGCGGTCGCTCGGCCCGCGCCTTCTCCAGCGCCCCCAGCATCTCCTCGAGGCCGGCGACGATGTCGTCGACGAGACCCCGGGTCGTGGTCGAGACGTCTCCGCGTGCCAGGCGGGACGCTGCGTCCGTCGCGTCGTCGCGGACCTGATCGAGCGCCTGCGGGATCGCCACGGCCGAACCGTCCTCGCGGACCAGTCGCAACGCCTTGGCGGCCGCAGTGGCGACGCCTTCCTGGTCCCGTCCCAGGCGGGCCGCCTCGAGCTGCCGCTGTCGTTCCGGCCGGGCCTCCCCCGCGGCGAGCTTGCCGAGGTCGTCGCGGATCCGGATCTCGGCGTCGCGCATCTCGCGGAGGCGGGCGTCGAGCTGCACCAGCAGCCGGTCCACTTCCTCCTCCCGCAACTGGCGGAGGATCTCCTCGAGTTCCGCCCGGGCCGCCTCGAGCTGCTCGAGCGCCTCGTCCTGCGTCCGCCGTGCTGCCTCACGGTCGGTCCCGTCGGCGGATTCCTCGGCGAGCCGCTCCCGGGCCCGGCGCATCCGCTCCTCGGCGGCCGCCAGCCGCTGCCGCGACCGACCGGCGCGGGAGGCCTCGTCGTCGCCGTTGCCGTCGTCGGCGCCGGGCTCCGCGGCCGCGGCCGGCGGCTCGCCGGTCTCGACCCGTCGCTCGTCGCCGGGTTCACCGGGAGGTTCACCGGCGGGTTGGTCGCCGGCGGGTTGGTCGCCGGCGGGTGCGGCCGGATCGCGGCCGCCGGCCTCGCCGCCGGTCGCCGGAGCGTCGCCCGCCGCGCCGCTGCGTGCCGCGAAGCCGCCGAGGTCGTCGGCCAGCGCCCGCGTCTCGTCGGCGAGCGTCGCCTGCCGGGCGGCGAGATCCGCGGCGGCGCCGCCGGCCTCGGTGCCCCCCTGGATGTCCCGCTGCCGCGTGATCGAGCGGGCCAGCCGCGCCAGATAGCGGCGCACGAGCTCCTTGTCGCTGGCCTGCTGCCGCGGCCCCGTGCCGCCGGCCAGGAGTTCCAGAAGGGCCCGCAGCCGCGCCAGGGAGTCCTGCTGGCTCGCGCCGGCCTTGAGCAGCTGGCCCGCCTCGAGCAGCCGCACGATCGACTCGATCCGGTCGGCGACCTGGTCCTCCCGTGCCTTTGCGCACGCGTCGCGGAGCAACTCGGCCCGCCGCGGGTCGGTCGCATCGAGCAGGTCGGCCAGGCGGAGGAACGAGGCCTCGAGGTCGCGGTACTGCCGCAGGAGCGCCTGCTCGCGGGCCGCCAGTTCGGCGGATGCCCCGCTCCCGGCCCGGCCGCCGGCGGCCGGGCTCGGCTCCGCCGCCGCGCCCGCGTTGGCGAGCAGCACGAGGGCGACGACGACGGAGGCGGGGAAGGTCACGGGCTCTCCAGGGCCTCTCGGCCGCGCTGCTTCTGCCGTTTCATGGTCTCGTCGCGGAGCGCTTCCTGCCCGCGGATCACCCCCCGCAGCCGGTCGAGCACCTCGTTGAACGACTCCAGCTCCACCATCCTATCCAGCACGGCCCGCATCCTGGCCAGCGCGTCGTCGAACCGCGCGGCGACCGCGGGAACGGCGGCCGCGGTGGTGCGGCAGTCCCGCGCGAGGTCCCGCAGGCTCCGGTCGGCGATCGCCTCCAGCGGCTCGGCAATCTGTCCGACCAGTCGGGCGTCGACCTCGCCGGTGAGCAGTGCGTTGTGGTCGAGCTCGGCGCGGATCTGCCGGAAGGCCGCGGCCACGTCGGCCGTCTCGCCGGCCACCCGCGAGGCGGCTTCGCCGGCGCGGGCGACGGCCGCTGGCGGCTCGTCCGCCGTCGCCGGAACCACCGCGACGAGCCGGTCGCGGGCCTGGGCGAGGTCGGCGACCGCCGTCTCGAAGCGGCGTCGCAGGAGCATCTCGCGGGCGGAGAGGATGCCCTGGAGCGCCTCGGGCGTCACGATGTCGAGCGTCCAGGTGTCACTCAGGCCGACCTGCGGGCTGCCGTCGAGGGTGCAGGCGTCGCGGGCCTCGACCGAAACCTCCAGCCGATCTCCCACCGCCGCGGCGAGCGGCTCCAGCCGCACCCATTCCGGGGCCGCGGGCGACAGCTCGACGGATCCGCCGCCGCGGACGCGGTCGATCGCCAGCCGGGTCTCGGTGGCCGGGGCGGATCCGCCCGCCTGAGTCCGCACGATCCGGACCGTCGCGTCCGCCAGGCCGTGGTCGTCGGCGATCACGCCCTCCACCGGGAGTCGGGCCCGGGGGGTGACCGCCGTCGAGATGCCGGCGAGGCGGACGGTCAGCTGGGGCGGCGAGTCGGGCACCGCCTCCAGCGCGAAGATCGCGGGCTCACGGGGACTGATTCCGTCGGTGTCGGTGAACCGCACGATCACGGTCGTGTCGGCGTCGAGCCGATCGATCGCCGCGGCCATCGCTCGGGGAGCCGTGGCCTCGTCCGCCGGGGCGAGGGTCGCGATCTCCCGCTCGCCCGCCGGCGGTCCGCCGCCCGGCCCGGCCTCGCGGAGAGCGATCCGGCCGGCCGAGAGCGGTTTGGTCGCCGTGCACTCCAGCCGCACCCGCGAGCCGCGCGGGATCCGCACGAGCCGCGCGGGGCTCGCCCGGCGGGTGCCGCCGCCGAGATAGGCCGGAAGCTCGTAGGCGATCGCGATCTCCGCGACGGCGGGGGGGTCGACGACGCGGAGCCGCAGGCCACGCAGCCGCGCGTCGCCGCCGCGAACCTCGACGTCCGTGTCGGTGGCCACGTCGGAGAGCACGTGGCCGAAGCTCTCCGCGCCGTCGGCGTCGGCGCCGCGGCTGCCCATCCGCTCCGTCCGCCACCCGCCCGCGCCGCCGGAGGGTCGCGACCGCAGTTCGACGAGCCGCGGCGGCCCGCCCGCGGCCCGCGCGCGGACGATCACGTCGACATCGTCGCCGCGGGCGACCGTCCTCACGCCGCCGGAGAAACCCTCGGCCTCGAGGCTCACGCGCCGCGGCCACGGCCGGTCGTCGAGCCGCAGCATCCGCCGCGCCCAGTGGGCCGCGACGGCGGGCTGAGTCGTGGCGAGACCGGCCACCGAGGCCGCGGCCAGACCGCCGACACAGGCCAGGATGGAGAGCTCGCGACGGCGGAAGAGCCTGCCCGGCTGCACCGCGCCGACACGCGCGATCGCCGCCGCGGTGGTCCGCCCCGCGAGTTCCGGATCGATGCCCCCGTCCGCCGCGGCCACCGGCGACGGTCGCTCGCGTTGCGTCGCGAGCTCCACGGCCGTGGAGAGGCTGTCGTCGAAGCCGGGATGCGTCCGCTCAACCAGGAGCGCCAGCGTCTCGTCCGGCAGGGGCACCGAGAGGCGGCCGAGAAGCTTGCGGACCACGATCCAGCCGAGCGCCGCCGCGGCGCACGCCAGGGCCGCACCCCGCGCCCAGGCGGGCGGCTCGACGGCCCAATCGAAGAGGAGTGTCGCCCAGAACGCCGCCGTCGCCGCGATCGCCAGCCAGGCCAGCGACTCAACCCAGATCCACGCCCGGGCCTGACGACGCACCGCCGCCAGCAGGTCCACCAGGGGCGCGGCGTCTCCGCACCCCGGCCCCCGCGACCGCTGGGGATCAAGTGCGAGCCGTATCAAGGCTTCACGATTCAGGGCTTCACGTCTCACGGGTTCCTCAGGCGAGGTTCACCAGGCGGCGCACGATCCACTCCAGGCACAGCAGCCCCGCGGCGAGGCAGAGCAGCAGCGTGTTGAGCCGTCGCTTGAAGCGGTCGTCGGCGGCCCCCGCCTCGTACTCCCGGCGGGTGCGGTCCGGGATCGTGGCGGCCAGCTCGTCCGCGGACGCGGTTGACCAGCCCCCGTCGACGAGCGCGCGGGAGCTGCCCCCGGTGGCGGACGCCAGCTCGGCCAGCAGCCCTCGATCGAGCCTCGGGCTGGCGAGCTCCCGGTCGGGCAGGTCGACCTGGATGCGGCGTGACGGCGGTTCGTCGTCGTCGGCCACTGGCAGGTCGACGTCGATCTGCCACGTCCCCTCGCGGGCGGCGGTGAAGCTGCCGCGGAGCACCTCCGGCCTGCCCGCCTCGGGGGCGAGGGGCACCCGTACCACGTCGCCCTCGGGGCTCCGCGCGCGGCACGCGGGCGGGTCGCCGGCCGTCCGGTCCGAGGGCAGCACGAGCCGCACCACGACCTCGGCGCCGAGCGAGAAGCGGTCGCGATCCACGAGCAGTCGGCCGCGGCGCGAGCCCTGGAGCAGGCGGCCCTGCGCCACGTGCCTCACCAGCTGGGTGACGAGCCGCTCGTGGAAGCCGGTGCCCAGCGAACGCAGCCGCCAGAGCTCGCCGCTGCCGGCGTAGAGCACCGATCCCGAGCCGTAGAACTGGCCGGCGAGGTACACCGGCTGGGCCTCGGTGGCCGCGGCGGCGACGCGGTCGACTCGGGCGTAGACGGTGGCACCCGGCTTGGGCGGGCCCGCCTCGAAGCAGGCATACACGCCCGGGAATCCAGCCCACGCCGCCTCGCTCGCCCCGCGGCCGGGTGCCAGCCAGAGGAACTCGGCGTCGGCTCCCTCCCGCGTGAACCGCAACGGACGCGGCGTCTCGGCGGCCGCGGAGGCGTCGCCGCCGAGACGGTTGGAGTGCCGTAGATCGACGGGGAAGAGGTCGCGGATCGGCCCCGTCCGCGGATCGGAGAGCCAGGCATCCATGAACACGCCCCCGGCAACCAGCACGAGGCCGCCCGACTCGCGGGCCACCCACCGCTCCAGCCGCTGCTGCCCGCCGGCGTCGAGCGACCGCCAGTCCCAGTCGAAGGCCACGATCGCGTCGTAGGCTCCGAGCGCCTCGTCGGTGCCGGGGAACTCCGTGAGCACCCGCGGGTCGGGCGCTGCTCCGGCCGCGGCGCTGCCCGGCAGCACGTCGGCGGTGAAGCTCCGGTCGCGGTCGAGGACGTTCCGCATGAACTGGAACTCCCGGCCGGGGCCGCCGGCCATGAGCAGCGTCCGCGTCACGCGGTCGACCACCTCGACGTCGACCGACCGCGAATCGTCCTCGGGCGTGCGGTCCTCCGGCGGCGGCACCACTCGCACGACGAGCCGCCGCCGCCCCGCGGGCTCCAGCGCGGGCACGTCGAACCGCACGGGCACGAGGTCGCCGTCGCCGCCGAGCATGACGTCGACCGAGCCGATCGTCCGCGGCGGGGGCGAAGACGGCGACGGCCGCGGGTCGGGGGCGTCGGCCGGCGACTCCGCCAGCTCGACCCGGACGCTGCGACCGGAGAGCGACTGCGGCTGGAGGTAGGCGGTGACCGCGAAGCGATCGCCGGGGAACACGCGGGCCGGCGCCGCCACCCCGGCCAGCCGCACGTTGGTCGGCAGCGCGGCGGAGCCGATGCCCAGGGAGTGCACCGGCACGCCCGCCTTCGCCAGCCTCAGGCCGCTTGCCCGCGGATCGACGCCCGAGTTGTCGACGCCGTCGGAGAGCACCACGACCCCGGCGAGCACGCCGGGGGGTTCGTCCTCGACGGCGCGGGCGAGCGCCTCGCCCAGCCGCGTCTCGCCGCCGCGGGGCTCCAGGCCGGCCTGCCAGTCGCCGGCAGCGCCACCGGCGTTGCCCTCGGCACCGGCAGCGCCTTCGGTGTCCCCGGCCCGCGGGATCACGGCCAGTCGCTCGGCGTCGGCGTCGAACCGCCACACCGAGACATCGTGCCGCGCGGCGAGCGCCCCGAGCAGGCCGCCGGCGTCGAGCACCGCCGCGGCCTGCGCCGCCCGCGACTCCGGCGCCGCCTGATCGTCCTCCGCCGGCGGGCGGCCGTCGGCGATCGTCATGCTGGCGCTGGTGTCGACGAGCACCGCGACGCGGGAGGGCATCACGATCTCGTGCTCCGCGAGCCGCTCGAAGTCCAGGATCGCCACGCCGACCGCCGCCAGGGCCCCGAGCCGCAGCCCGGCCAGCGCGACCCGCGGCCAACGCGGCAGTTGGACCGCGTCGCGGCGGTACGACCAGACGACGAACGTGGCGACGGCCGCCAGGGCCAGTGCCAGGGACGGCATCTGCCACCACTCCGCGAACCCGTCGACGAGGCGGCTGACGATCCGGTGGCGGACCGTCTCCGTCGCGGTGGCCAGGCACGTCGCAACGACGAGGGAGGGCATGGCGGTTTCCGCTCAGGGTGCGGCGACGGGGCTGCGGTCGGGGGATCGCGGCGCATGGTGGTAGCCGGCGAGGCGGGCCACGAACTGCTCCAGGAGCAGCACGCCGACGAGCGCCGCCAGCAGCGGCCGGGCGAGGGAGGTGCCGGCCAGCGGCGCGTCTGCGGCCGTCAGGTCGTCGGCGCGGTCGACGGTGAACGGCAGCCCGGCGAGTTCGCGGGCCAGCCGCTCGCGGCCGATGCGTTCGAGCCTCCCCTCCTCGGGTGCGACGTTGACGGCGAACGCCCGCTCGCGGGCCGCGCCGTCGAGCCGCTGCCAGCGGGCCAGGTAGCCGCCGGGCTCATCGGTGGTCGCGAGGCGGGCCACGAGCGAACCGTCGGCCCCGGAGTGCGCCGGGCGCCGCACGACGGTGCCCGCCGGCGGGACGACGAACTCGACGTCGCGGACGTCGGCCGCTGGGTCGAGCCTCACGTCGATCGCGTCACCCACCGCGAGAGACGCGTCCCGCCGCCGGCCCCGCGCGAGGTGCCCCTCCAGTTCCAGGAGCACGACCACCCAGGACGGATTGCCGCGGGCCCAGGTGTTCCAGACGGGCGCCGCCGTCGTGAGCACGGCCACCACGAGCCCTTCCCCGTAGGACCGCTCGACGGCGAGCGCGGCGCCGTTTCGCAGCGACACCAGCCGCCGCAGGCCGGGCACCTCCGCGCCGCGCTGGATCGCGAGGTACCGCTCCACGGCGACCGCGTCGAGGAGCGGGTTCCGCTGGCCGGCGAGCACCGCGACGACCGGATGGTCCTCGGCGCGGAGGTCGGGCTGCGCGGCGGGGCCGTCTGCCGCCGCGGGCAGGTCGACCGCGGCCGCCAGCGGTGCCGGGAACAGGCCGGCCCCGTCCCGCCAGAGCAGCCGGTTGGACGCTTCGACGTCCGTCCGTGGTCCGCCGAAGAAGACCACGCCGCCGCCGGCCCGGGCGTAGGACTCCAGCCGCTCGATCTCCGGCCGGTCCAGCCTCGGCACGTCGAGCAGCCAGATGCTGTCGAACCGGGAGAGATCCAGATCGGCGAGCTTCCGCGGCTGCTCGATCCGCGGCCGCAGGCCGGTCGGCGCTCCACCGCCCGGCGCGAGGGCGGCCGCGACGTAGAACGCGTCGCCTGGGCGGCCGCCGCCGCGGTCGTCGCCGTCGACCAGGAGCACGTCGACGGCTTCGGCGACGTCGACGACCGCCGTGCGTGTGTCGTCGGCCGGCAGGACGTCCCCCGGCAGCGTCGCGGCGACGACGTGGCTGCCGGGCGCCGCGAACACCGCGTCGAAGCGTCCGGTCGCCGTGCCTCCGGGCGGGATCGTCGCCAGCGACACTCCGGGACGGTCGACGCCATCCTCGCGGAGCGACACCGGCACGTCGACGTCCGGCTGCGTCCCGTCGTTCCGCACCTCGACCTCGAGCGTCACGACGCCGCCGACCGCCGGCACGCCCGCGACCGGCTCGAGCCGCTGGAGCGTGAGGTTGCCACGGCCTCCGCCGTCGACCGCGCAGTCGACGAACCGCACCGCCGCCCCGGCGTCCACGAGTCTCGCAACCGCCGTCGCGGCCCCCGGAGCCGCCACCCAGTCCTTGGCCCGGAAGTCGCCGACGAGCCACACCACGCCCACGGTCGCCGAGCCCGAGGCGACGAGTTCCGCGGCGGCGGCCAGCGCGGCGGTGGGGGGAGTGGCGCGGGCCGATGGCGCGAGGGCCGCCAGCTCGCTCCTGGCATCCTGCACCGTCCGCGCCGTGACCGGCTGCCGCGGCAGGTCG
>JBIIUP010000012.1:0-28741 GCA_044339885.1 Pirellulales bacterium
CGGACCCAGAGGCTGCGGTCGCCGTATTCCTGCCGGTAGACCACGAGCTCCTCGAGTGTCTCGCTGTGCCGGGCGACGCCGAGGACAGTGTATTCGTTGCCCTTGTAGTGCCGGTAGCGGCCCGGCGCGATCTCGGCCATGCGTTGCCTCATACTGCCAATGATGCCCGGTTCATCCACGTGATCGAGAGCTGGAGCGCCGTCGCGATCGAGACTCAGACGAAATAGGGCAGGGCGACGAGCAGCGGCAGCCGCCCACGCCCGGCTTGGACGAACACGAAGCCGAAGGTCGCGATGATGACGGGATAGAGGATCTGCCAGATGAGGCCGATCGTCCGCGGAGCCGGCGTCCACGACGGCTTGGCCAGGCTCTGATACCAGTCGATCCACGGAACGTCGGTCATCCGAGCCCCGCGCAGCCGCCCATGCCACACTGCGGGCGACCACAGCCCTCGGCTGCAGCGGAGTCTCCGCCGCCGCCCGCCACGTGGCCGCTGACGACGCTCAAGAGCTTGGTGAGCGTGGTGCTATGGCAGTGCGGGCACACAGGCTTCTCGTCGCCGCGAATGAGCAGCTCGACTTTCCGGCTGCACTTCTCACAGGAATATTCGTACAACGGCATCGGCTTCAGCTCCCTGACGCGAGGAATGCAATTTACATGGACACGTTCGACGCGATCAACCAGCGGCGGTCGGTGAAGGGCTTCGACCCCAACCACCGCGTCACCACCGCCGAGGAAACCAGACTCCTCGAAGCCGCGATCCAGTCGCCCACGTCGTTCAACATGCAGAACTGGCGATTCGTGATCGTCCGCGATCCCGGCCTGCGGAAGCAGATCCGAGCGGCCGCCGTCGATCAGGCGCAGGTCACCGACGCCTCGCTTTTGATCGTGCTCACCGCCGACCTCAAGGCCTGGAAGAAGTCGCCCGAGCGGTACTGGCGGAATGCCGCGCCTGATATCCAGAGACTGGTCACGGGCTGGATGGGGCCGTTCTACGAAGGGAAAGAGCCGCTGCAGCGGGACGAGGCGATGCGGTCGTGCGGGATCGCTGGGCAGACGATCATGCTCGCGGCCAAGGCGATGGGCTACGACTCCTGCCCGATGATCGGCTTCGACCCGGTGAAGGTGGCCGAGATCATCAACCTGCCGAGCGACCACGTGATCGGCTTCATGATCGCCGTCGGCAAGGCAGTGACACCCGCCATGCCCAAGGGCGGCCAACTGGCACTGTCCGAGGTGGTGGTCCAGGACCGCTTCGCCTGACGGGCCGAGTCTCCGGCGAAGCGATGGAGACCGCGCGACAGCGCCTGTTCAGAACTCTTGGGCGGCCTCTTGGAAGGCCTTTCGCACATCGTCCCACGCGGCCTGTGCGCCCTTCTCCACGTGCTCCCATGCCTCGCCAGTGGATGTGCGGACCTCATCCAACTTGTCGCGGGCTAGCTTCTGCTTGGCATCGAGGTCAGCCATCTTCGCTTTCCAGCGTGCCTTGGCCTCATCGCTCAGGGCGTGTCCTTTTTCGCGCAGTGTGTCAATGTTCTCCTCCAGTTCCGTGAGGCTGGCCTTGAGGCGAGCCTCGAAATCCTCCTTGGCCTGCGTGGCAGCGCGAGTGGCGGTGTCGACGGCCTTTTCCGTGTCGCGACGGACATCCTCGGTCGTGACTTTGCGTACCGTGTGCTCGACCGGGGCCTGCATACAGCCACTGCAGGACACAAGAACCGCTGCACTGAGCAGCCACCAAGAGCTGGGCATGGGCTCACCTCATGTCGGATGGGGAAGAAGATGGTGTTCGTGCGAGTCGCATTCGAGTGGACCCGCTGAAAGCAGCCGGCATCATGCGAGGCAACGATAACACGGGCCTCGCTGCGAGCACGACGCGTTCACCGCACCGCGGTTTTCAGAAGAACCGCACGGAGGACACTTCCTCCGCAGCGTTACGCTGAAGGGAAGATCCTGTCGCAGGGCTGCGGATCGGCACGCAGCGACAAAGCCGCGTACGCCGAGCCGCGGGCAGTGTCTCCCTGCGATGTCCCGCTGAAAACGCCCTAACTGCGGGATTGCGGTCGGCGTGTGGGGCTACCGAATATCGTGGATGGAGAGATGCGGGGACGCGCACGTCGCGTCATGCCCATGCATCAGGATGACGTATTGGCCGGCAACAAGACGCCTTCGTGTGAGGGAAGGAGGCGTTGCAATGTTGCGGTGGGCCATCCTGTTTCTGATCGTTGCCATCATTGCCGCAGTGTTCGGCTTCGGTGGCATCGCTGCAGCCGCGACCGATGTTGCCCGGCTGCTCTTCGTGGTGTTTCTGGCGCTGTTTGTGATTGCGTTGGTCATGGGGCGGCGCAGCACGGCGCCGCCGCTCTGAGGCTTCCCGGCCACAGCTTCATTGCGCCTACGAGTACACAAGTTCTCAGCACTCTTCATTGATGTAAGGAGCGAACCGCGAGTCCAATCGTCGTCGTCCTCGTTGTAATTCTGCTTCTCTCGCTGCTGGGCGGTGGCTACGGCTTTCGCAGTGGGAACACCGTTCTCGGCGCGGGAGGCGGGCTGCTCGGCCTGATCCTGATCATCCTGCTGATCCTCGCCTTGCTGGGGCGTCTGCCGCTGTGAGCGGTGGCGGGCGAGTTGCCGGGCCTGGGCCCGCTGCGACGCGTGGCTTTCCAACAGAGAGACGCCGCGGCCGGCCAGCCTTGGGGCAGCGACACGCGAAGATGGCGAGTGCGGCCGCGGCGGCCGAACTGTGGCGTAAAAAAAAGACTGCCGCCCCACGAGGAGGCGGCAGCCTTAGGAACCATTTGGTGGGCTGCATCAACGGCAGGCCCGTCGACTCGCCGCTATCGGCGCAGCCCTCCAGTACAGTCGTGTTTCAAGTGACCACCTCCTTTGCTACGAGGAATCCCAGCCGTCGCGATCACTGCGAGATCGCCGCCGGGCTGTTATCTCCCCGGCCGTCACCGGGGAACGACGTCCTGATTGTAGGCGGTCCGGCGATCGTGGCTGCAACTCCCGGGCGGAAATCTGCCGCCGTCGCCGTGCGCTGTGACCCCCCCGTCCGTGAGGTCCCCGGGGCGTGCCGTCGGATCAGAAGCTCACCAGCGCCCGCATGCCCGCGATCAGCGCCGGCTCCGCCGACCGCAGCGCCGGCACGACGTACTGCACGTCCGGAGTGATGCGGACGGCACGAGTCAGCGCGTAGTTGTAGAAACACTCGATGCCCTGGCCGTCGCCGACCGGGCCGAACTGCGACGTGATCAGCGTGCCGATGCGGGGGCTCGCCGACGCCCAATACCAGCCGACGCCGAACGTGTCGTCGCGCCGCACCCGGCCGGGCACGTTGCCGCCGAACCCGAAGCTCAGGAACGCGTCGATCGGGCTTGTGTTCGCGTCCGCGATGCCGGCGCGGCCGAACGGGCCCCAGCCTCGCGTGGCGTCGTCCGGATCGACGAACAGGAACTGATCGAAATTCCAATACAGGCACCACGAGCCGCGAGTCGTCGGAATCGCGACGTCCGGGTAGGGGATGTAGGCCTCGGCGATCGACGTGTAGGTGCGGCTGTTCCAGGTGCCGCCCAGGAGCTGGTGGCCCGGGCGGTCGAAGAGATTCGTGGGCACCCGCACGGCCGCCGAGAGGAGCAGGCCGTCGGCAAACAGCGTGTCGAAGCCGCTCGTGTCGGTCGTGTCCGTCGAGTTGAGGACGGTCACCATGACCATCGGCGCGTCGGCGGGATGGAGCACGAAGCCGGCCCCCAGCGTGGAATAGGGCACCGTCGCCCCCACGATCGGATTGAACACGAAGCCCATGTTCGAGAACTGCGTCTTGCCCCGGCCGTGGGCGAAGGCGTTCATGTCGCCGTCGAGCGTGTCCATCTTGCCGGCGAACACGGAGAACGCGTCGGTCAGCTCCTGCGTGAGCAGCACGTTGGTCAGATACACCTCCTCGCTGTCGTAGACCGGCAGGTCGGCGATGAGCGTCGGCGAGATGAAGCAGCCCACGTTGCCGACGATCGTCTCGCCGTAGCGATGCTCGGCGCGGAGCTTGAGATGGAGCCCGTCGCGCAGGCCAAGCTTTCCGCCGTCGGCGAGCACGCAGTAGTCGCCGTGCCCGGCGTAGTCGAAGGCCTGGGCGAAGCCCCCGTTGGCGTTGCCGATGTAGAAGCCCGTGTTGTCGGCGAGGACGGTCACCCCGGCGTCGGCCAGCCGCCCGCGAAAGCCATCCGCGTCGCCCAGGAGATGCGGGGCCAGTTCGTACGCGGGCTCTTCCACGTAGGGCTGCGGCGGCTCGCCGGCCGCGGCCAGGCCGACGAGGCACCACCACAGCCCGGCGGCCAGGCACCGCAGCGGCCCGCCGGGCATCCACTGCCGCCGGTGCACGTCGCGAGCCCCGCCGTTCGGTCGCATGAGAGCCGCCAATCCCGTCGGTCGCCGTTTCATCGATACGATCGGCAGAGTCGTGGGGCCGGAATCGGCGAATCTCCCGCCGTGCCCCGGCTCGCGTCGAAGTGGCGAGGCCAGGCAAACCCTGCGGCCTGCCGCCGCCCCGCCGGCCCTCCCGGCGGCCCCGGGATCACTGCCCGGGCAGGAGTCGCCAGAAATAGAGCGCCGACACCCCGGCCACGATCGCGATGTCGAGAATCATCGCCTGGCGGGCGAAGTCGCGGATCGGCTTGGTGCACACGTAGACCTCTCCCGACTCGGTCTTCACGCGGCTGCGCACGATCGTGGAGAGGCCCAGCACTGGCAGCGACGCCAACACCGCGAACAGCAGATCCACCCGCCACTCGAACACCGGCGAACCGCTCACGTATGCCAGGAGGCCCACGGTCAACGTCACGAAGATCGCCTGCAGCGACACGACCTCGCGAAAGGAGTTGGCCTGCGCGACGCACGGGGGCGCGTCATCCGGCGGAGTGCTGAAGACCGCGGCCATGAAATCACGCGCGCCAGCCATGTGACGATCAGAGCTCCGTGGATACTCGTGGTGAATCCTGAAACACGAAGTAGACGGCCGCGCAGATGCACAGGGCGGCCCACAGATAGTTGAGCTTCAAGGGCTGTTTCATGTAAAGCACGGCGAACGGGACGAACACGCCGAGCGCGATCACCTCCTGCAGGATCTTCAGTTGCCCGAGGCTCATCGTCGTGTAGCCGATCCTGTTCGCGGGCACCTGGAGCAGGTACTCGGCCAGCGCGACGCCCCAACTGGCGAGCGCCGCGATGAACCACGGCCGGCCGCTGAAGTCCTTGAGGTGGGCGTACCACGCGAAGGTCATGAAGACGTTGGAGCAGATGAGCAGGAGCGTCGTCTGGAGCATGACGGGCATGGCGCGGAGGTCCTTCCGAGGGGCGGTGCGCGAACCGCCGCCAATCTACCGGCCGTGGGGCGCGGCCGGGACATCGCCTGCCACCGTGGGAGCCGCCCGGAGGGACACCGCTGGTCCGCCGGTCTTTGGGCCATGCGTTCGGGCCATGGCTCCGGGCCATGCTCGGATTTCATGCCGACGGCTTCGGGGTAGGATCAGGGGCGGTCGTGGTGTTCCCCCTCCGGATCGGGCATGGGACGAAGCGTCGTACTCGCCGGGGCCGCCCGCTGCCCGCGGTGCAGCCTGCCGCCCCGGTGGTGCGTCTGCGACGCTGTTGCGCCCGTCGAGACGCCGCTGGCGGTCCACGTGCTCATCCACCGGGGCGAGCACCGCAGGCCGTCGAGCACCGGCAAGCTCGTCGGCCGGGCTGTGACCGGCGCCGCCTGCCACATCTACCAGCGCCCGAACCGGTTCTTTCCCGCCGCGGGATTTCCGGCCTCCGCCGTCGTGCCGGACCGGGACCTCTGGATTCTCCACCCCTGCGGCGAGCCCCTGCCGGCGCCGCCGGCGGTCGGTGACGCTCCGCGCGGCTCCCGCACGCAGGTGCTCCTGCTCGATGGCACGTGGCGGCAGGCCGGCGAGATGCTCCGCACCGTCGAGGGCATGGGACGGTGCATCCGCCTGCCGGATGCCGCCGCCGCGCCGAGCCGCTACTGGCTCCGGGACCAGCCGGCGCCGCTGCAGCTCTCCACCGCCGAGGCGCTCATGGGCGTCTTTCTCGGGATCGGCGAGGCCGAAGCGGCGCGGCGGCTGCGGCTGCACTTCGAGCTGCACGTCTACGCGACGCTCCTCGCCCGTGGCCGCCGGGAGATGGCGGAGCGCTACCTGGGGCATTCGCCGCTGCTCACCGAGGCGGCCGAGGTGATCGACCGCCTGCACTCGCGGGAGCGGCGACGGCCGCCGCCACCGCGGGAGCCGTGACTGCCCTATACTCCTCCGCGGCCGGCCCGCCCTGGCGGTCGACGGCATGACACCCGAGGAGTCGCCGATGCGCGTCTTCCGCTTGGCCCTGACGATCCTCTCCCTGGCCGGAACGGCGGCGGAGGCCGACACCGCCGACGTGCTCTTCACCAGCGGCGACATCCTCACGATGCGCGGCCCGACGCCTGAGTATGTCGAGAGCCTGGCCGTCAAGGACGGCAGGATCCTCGCGGCAGGCTCGCTCGCCGAAGCCCGAACGCTCGTCGGCCCGGGCACGAAAACGGTCGATCTCGGCGGCAAGACGCTCCTGCCCGGGTTCATCGACACGCACGGCCACTTCGTCTACTACGGCAAGAACCTCGTCGACGCGAATCTCTTCGGCTGCACCGACGTGGCCGATCTCGTGGCCCGGATGAAGAAGCAGGCGGAACGCACGCCGGCCGACGGCTGGATCGTGGGCTTCGGGTACCAGGCCCGTGGCATGAAGGAGGGGCGGCCACCCACGAGCTCCGAGCTCGACGCGGTGGCGGCGGACCGGCCGGTGATGGTGGTCGACTCGTCGGGCCATCTCGGTGCCGCCAATGCGGCGGCGTTCGCGGCGGCCGGGATCACCGCCGCCACCCCCGACCCCACGGGAGGCATGTTCGCCCGCGGGCCGGACGGGAAGTCGCTCCTCGGTCCGATGGAGGAGACGGCCCTCAACGCCGTCCGCAGCCGGCGGCCGCCGTTCACCGGGGAACTCGCCGCGCGGGCGATCACCGGCGCCGCGGAGGTGTGGGCCAGCCACGGCCAGACCACCGCCATGGAGGCCGGGCTCGGCCTCGGCAACGACGACATCGGCATCGTGCTCGAGGCGATCGACAAGCACCTGCTCCCGATCGATCTCTACGTGGCGGCCAAGGACTCGGCGCTCGACGACACGCTGGCCGCCGCCTACTCGGTGGGCTCGCAGTACGACCCAAAGGCCGGTGGGATCGTGGAGAAGCTGCGGGCCGCCCGGCCCGACCTCGACCGCCGCTACATCAACCGCGTGCGGCTCGGCGGGGTGAAATTCTGGCTCGACGGCAGCCTCGACACGGCCTGGTTCACGCAGCCCTACACGGTGAATCCGCCCGGAAAAACCGGCGCCTTCGCCGGGTATCGGCAGATCCCCGACGAGGTGCTCGACGCCGTGTTCGACAAGTACTGGCCGACCGAGCTCCAGATCCACATGCACATGAACGGCGACGCGGCCGCCGACCAGGCGCTCGCCGCGATCGCCAAGGCCGTCAAGAAGCACGGCATGCACGACCACCGCCCGGTGTTCGTGCACGCCACGTGGCTGCGACTCGACCAGATCGAGAGGATGAAGGCCTGCGGGGCGATTCCGAGCTTCCTGACGGCGGGCATCATTCCCGGCGGCGATGCGGTGGTGAAGCTGTGGGGACCGGAGCGGTCGGCGGGGGCGATGGCCTCGCGGACGTTCCTCCGGGCGGGCCTCCCCTTCACCTATTCCCACGACGCGCCGGTCTCGCCGGTGCCCTCGATCCTGGCGCTGGTCGACGCCGGCGTGAACCGGCTCTCCGGGAGCGGCGCGGTCGTCGGCCCGGACGAACGCATCTCCCCCTACGACGCGCTCCGCGCCGTCACGGCCACCGCGGCCTACCAGCTCAAGGAGGAGCGGACGAAGGGGACGCTGGAGCCGGGCAAGCTCGCCGACCTCGTGATCCTCGACCGCAATCCGCTCCGGGTGGAACCGACCACGATCAAGGACATCGTCGTCGTGGAGACGATCAAGGAGGGGCGGATCGTCCACCCGCGCTGACGCGGCTCACCCAACGGCGCCGACCGCCCCGAGCCGTGTACTGCAGACCGTTCACAACTTCCCCGGACAGGCCGATGCCCATGCTCCTCGAGCCGTTCCGCCTCGGCGATCTGGCGCTTCCCAATCGCGTCGTGATGGCGCCGCTCACCCGCGGCCGGGCGGGCACGCGACGGATTCCGAACCCGCTCATGGCGGAGTACTACGTGCAGCGGGCCTCCGCAGGGCTGATCGTCGCCGAGGCCACCACGATCTCGGAGCAGGCCAACGGCTGGCTGGAGTCCCCCGGGATCTACACCGACGCGATGGAGGCTGGCTGGACGGGGGTGACGGCGGCCGTGCACGCCGCCGGCGGCAGGATCTTCCTCCAGCTCTGGCACATGGGGCGGGCCTCCCACAGCGACTTCCACGGCGGCAGCCTGCCGGCGTCGGCCTCGGCCGTGAGGATCGACGGCGACGGCATCCTCACGCCGCTCGGCAAGAAGCCCTACGAGACGCCGCGGCCCCTCGAGGCCCGGGAGATCGCGGATGTCGTCGCCGACTACGGCCGTGCCGCCGCGCGGGCCCGGGCGGCGGGGTTCGACGGTGTGGAGATCCACGCGGCCAACGGCTATCTCATCGACCAGTTCCTCCAGTCCAGAACGAACCTCCGCACCGATGCCTACGGCGGCAGCGTCGAGAAGCGGGCGCGGTTCCTCCGGGATGTGGTCGAGGCGGTGTCGGCCGAATGGCCGGCCCACCGAGTGGGCGTGCGGATTTCGCCGAACGGGGTGTTCAACGACATGGGCTCCCCCGACTTCCGCGAGCAGTTCACGTTCGTCGCGACCATGCTCGATCGTTGCGACCTCGCCTACCTGCACGTCGTGGACGGGCTGGCGTTCGGGTTTCACCGGCTGGGCGAGCCGATGATCCTCACGGAGTTCCGGCAGGTCTTCCGCGGCCCGCTCATGGGTAACTGCGGCTACACGCGGGACGCCGCCGAGCAGGCGTTGACCGGCGGGGTCGCCGATCTGATCGCGTTCGGCCGACCGTTCATCAGTAATCCCGACCTCGTCGAACGCTTCCGCCACGGCTGGCCTCTGGCCGAGCCGGCCGCCATGGCCGCGTGGTATGCCCCGACCGGCGCCGCCGGCTACACGGACTTCCCGGCCTTCGCCCCGGGCTGACACCCCGTGCCGATGCCTTTGGTCTGGCACGGCAACTCATAAATGAAACATCACCCCGCGGACGCGAAGTTCCGCGGGGTGATGTCGTCGGGGCTCGGGGGGCGGCCCCTTCATGCCTACGGGAGAATGACCGCGTCGATCACGTGGATGACACCGTTCTTCGCCTTCACGTCGGTCGTCACCACCTTGGACATGCCGGTCGCCGTGCCGACCTTCACGCCTCCCTCGGTGGAGACCTTCAGCGTCTTGCCGCCGGCGGTCTTCGCCTCGGTGAGCTTGACGACGTCCGCGGCATAGACGTTGCCCGGAACGACGTGGAGCAGGAGGATCTCCTTGAGCTGCTCCTTGTTCTCGGGCTTCAGCAGGTTCTCGACGGTGCCGGCGGGAAGCCTGGCGAACGCCTCGTCGGTCGGGGCGAACACCGTGAAGGGGCCGTTGCCCTTGAGCGTCGCGACGAGGTCCGCGGCACCGAGGGCCGCCGCCAACGTCTTGAACGTGCCGGCCCCGACGGCCGTGTCGACGATGTCCTTCGGCGCATCGGCGAGCGCGACCTGGCGAACCTCGTGGCTCGAGACCACCCGCTCATGGACGACCGTGACCTGCTCGCCGTGCTGGGCGTGCACCACGGTCGCGCCGCCCGATCCCTTGCACGGCGCGGCAGACGCCGGCACTCCGGCAGTGACCGCGAACCCGAGCCCGACGATCCAGAGACAATTCCGCACAGACATGGCGATGCTCTCCGAGATGAGGTGGATACCGTGACGGGGAACAATAGCCAGCCGGAGCCGTGCGGCCAGTGGCGAACGGATCGCCGCCCCGGGGCGGTGTGGACGGCGGGGGACACCTTGGCAAGGCCGGCTCACCGCCGCCAGAGAAGCTGCAGCGACAGGCCAGGCCCGGGCTCGAACTTGACCACGTCGGTGCGGCCCGAGGTGAAGTTCGTGCCCTGGAAGAGCTCGCGGTCGAAGAGCCAGCTCGCCAACGCCTCGATCGTGAATCCGCCGCCGAGCGACCGCTCGAGGCCCACCGCCGCCCGCTGGTCGAAGACGTAGAACCGCTCGTCGTCGAGAAGCCGGTCGGCGAGGAAGTAGATCTGCGTGTCGGTCCGGTAGAAGGCGACGGCCGACCAGGACTCCCCCAGGCGGCGACGGGCCTCGACGCTCACGTTGACCAGCGGAAAGTAGGCCGCGGAGATCGTCCAGTTGCCGTCCGGCTTCCACTCCAGCGAGGCCGGCACCCCCAGCTTGGCCTCGAACGACTCGCTCGGCCGCCAGCCGTAGGCGATGCCCGGCAGCGGGTAGGGCAGCTGGGCCGTGGGGGAGTAGAAGACGCTCAGGTTCCACTCGTCGCGACCGTTGCGGGCGGGGGTGTTCCAGAAGCCGATGGCCATCAGGGTGAGGTCGCGGCCGGCGGCGAAGGGCTGGTCGCTGGCGGAGCCGAAGAGGAACGTGCCGCCGAGCGTGCCGCCGGATTCCAGTGGTCGCACGTGGGTGAGGCCGGTCTCCACGAGCCAGAGCTGGTCCGGCACCGGCTGCCGGGAGTCGGGGAGGATCGCGGCGGTGGCCAGCTCGAGACGGCCGAACCGACCGATGCCGATCCAGAGCGGCGCGCCCTCGGCGGGCGGCGCGAGCGGTGCGGCCACGCGGGCGAACTGGGCGTTCATGCCGATGGCGGCGGGCTGGCCGACGACGTCGGCGGCAGGCGCCCAGAAGCCCCCGAGCGACACCGGCGCCGCGGCCCCGAAGGGACCGCCGCCGCGCCGCGGCCCGCGAGGCGACGGCACCGGCTCGGGATCGGCGTCGGCGATCGGCTCACCGGCGAACAGGCTCTCCTCGAGGTTGAACTCGACCGGGGGCAGGAGCGCCACCCGGTCGGCCGGTGGCGGCCAGACCAGAGGCGGCTCGGCCCCGGCGGCCGGGGTCAGTCCGAAGGCCAGGGCGGCGATCACGGCGGCACCGGCGAGCCCGGGGCGCTGTGGAGGGGAGCGGGTCGGCACCGGAGCTGATTCTCCCTGGCGACCGCCGAGCCGCGGGACTCAGGCGGCTCCCACTTGATACTCGCTCATGAGAGAGCCCAGACCATGGTTTACGCGAGGGGTTGCCCGTGGCGGCGAGCCGGCGTTGCTGGCCGAGCGAAACCAGGATGGTGAAGCGAGGGCAGCATCGAGTGAGCGTAGGCCTGGAGGGCCGGAGTGAACGTCCGGGCGAGACGGCACGGGCAACCCCGGCCCCCGCGACGCCTGCCGATCAAGTGGGAGCCGTCTTAGGCGATGCCCTCCGCCTGCATCGCCTGCAGGTCGGCCACGGTGGCCCTGGCGACGGTGCCGAAGAGCCAGTCGCCGACGGGGAATGCGACGTTGAAGTTCTTGTCGGGATAGCGGTGGTGGAGGAAGTGGTGCCGGGCCACGAACTTGTAGGCGGCCCACCGGGAGAAGAAGCGATTCTCGGGCTTGTGCATCTCCATGTGGATCTGGTTCCAGATCAGGTGATGGAGGGCCACGACGAACGGAAACATCAGGGCGCCCGTGATCGAGAACCAGCAGAGGACGAGGCTCATGGGAAGCGATTCCACGAGCCCCTCCCAGAGGCAGAGGCGGATGCCCCGATCCTCGCCGTGCGGCACCGGATCGTCGTGGAAGGCCGCGCGGTACTGCCGGTGATGCTCGACGGCATGGCTGGTGAAGATCCTTTGCCGGGCCGCCAGTCCGCGGACGAGGAAGTGCCGCGGCTTCTTGTGCATCAGCCGGCTGTGCACCGCGTGCTCGATGAGCGACATCAGCACGACCATCGCCACGAACCAGCCGACCAGGTGCAGCAAGAGCGACATCAGTCCGCAGCCTTCGGGGAGGGAATGGATCCGGGAGTCGACACGGCATGCCGACCGGTCCGGTCGCTGCGGGCCGAGGGTATAGCAGCCCGTGCCGCCCGGCGGCAGGCCGCTTTCGGCCGCCCAATGGGGCCGAATCGGCGGATTTCAGCCGTCGGACCGCGAGCGGCCGGGGAAGGCGGGCTTCCGGCGCCGATCCTTCCGCGGGCCCCCGCGGCGGTCGGGCCGCGGGGGAGCGGGGCGGCGTGGCTTGGGCCGCCCGGGCCTCGGGGCGGCGTCGATGTCGGGCCCCCGCTCCACCGGCGGGGCGAAGAGGTGGAGCAACGCCGCCGCCACGTCCGTGGGCGAGTGACCCTCCTCGAGGAGCTTGTCGAGAGCGGCCGACCGCGGGGCGCCGCCGCCGGCGAGGATGGCCCGCAGCCGTTCGACGAGCGCATCGGACCGCCTCCGGTCGATCGCCTCGGCCGATGGGACCGCCTCGCGCCGGATCGGCACCCCGGTGAACCGCTCGATCGACCGCAGCTTCGCCAAACCCGCCCCGGAGACGAGCGTCACCGCCCGGCCCTTCCGGCCGGCGCGTCCGGTGCGGCCGATGCGGTGCACGTAGTCCTCGGCGTCGTAGGGCAGGTCGTAGTTGACCACGAGCTCGAGGTCGTTGACGTCGATGCCGCGCGCCGCGACGTCGGTCGCGACCAGGAACCGAAAGGCCGCCTGCTTGAAGGCCTCCATCACGCGGGTCCGCTGGGGCTGGGCCATGCCGCCGTGCAGCCGCTCGGCCGAATAGCCCCGGGCCGCCAGTGCGGCGGCGAGGTCCTCGACCATGCTCTGCGTGTTGCAGAAGATCACGCCGCTGCGGACGTCGTGGAAGTCGACGAGCCGAAACAGGGCGTCGACCTTCGCGTGATGCCGCACCTCGTGGTAGATCTGGTCCACCGCGGCCGCATCCGCCCCCGTCTGCCGCTCGATCGTCACCTTCCGGGCGTCGCGGGAGTGCCGCTGCACGAGCGACTGGACCGGCGGCGAGATCGTCGCCGAGAAGAACACCGTCTGCCGCTCGGCCGGCGCGGCGGCGAGGATCTTCTCGATGTCCTCGCGGAAGCCGAGGTCGAGCATCCGGTCCGCCTCGTCGAGGACGAGCAGCTTCACCTTCGACAGGTCGAGCGTGCCCCGCGCGATGTGGTCGGTGAGCCGTCCGGGCGTGCCCACCACGATCTGGGCGCCGCGGCTCAGCTCCGCGAACTGCCGTTCGTAGGCCGCCCCGCCGTAGATGGGCACCGACCGCACGCCCTTGGTGAAGGCGGTGAGCTTGCGGACCTCGTCGGCGATCTGCGTCGCCAGCTCGCGGGTCGGGGCGAGGATCAGCACCTGCGTGCCCGGTGCGGACTGCCGGACGCGCTCGACGGCGGGGATGACGAACGCGGCGGTCTTGCCGGATCCCGTCTGCGACTGGCCGACAAGGTCGTGCCCCGCCATGAGCAACGGGATCGCCGCCGCCTGGATGGGTGACGTCTCCGCGTAGCCCAGCTGCTCGACGGCGCGGAGCACGTCGGCCGAGAGGCCGAGCGAATCGAAGGGCACGCGCCCGGGCCGGGACGAGCCTGCGGCGGTGTCGGTCGGACGGGGCTTGGCCATCGGGACGTCGCCTGGAGGAAGCCCCTTCACAACGGGGACGGGTGACGCGGCCCGAGCCGGAGAGCGTTCGAGGACGCTCTCCGGCCGTGAGCCGCCGGCAAAACGCGACCTAGAAACGGCGTCCACCGCCGTAACCGCCGCGACCACCACCGCCACCGCCACCGCTCTCGCGAGGCTTGGCCTCGTTCACGGTGAGGGCGCGGCCGTCGAACTCCTTGTCGTGCATGCCGCTGATCGCCCGCTGAGCGGCGTCGTCGGCCTGCATCTCCACGAAGCCGAAGCCCTTGCTCCGCCCGGTGTCACGGTCCTGGATGACCTGCGCGCTGACCACGGTGCCGAACTCGAGGAACATCTGTTCGAGCGACTCGCTGGTCACGCTGTACGCCAGGTTGCCGACATAAAGCTTCTTGCCCATGAAAAACATCTCTCCTACGGATGACCCAAAGATGCTTTCGGGGTCAATGCGAAAGGGCCAGGAAATGGCAGCCCGCCAGAGGGTCAAGGCGAGCAGAAAGAAGCGGCGGCACGGGCGATTCGCCCACCGCGCAACGAAAGCATCGTCTCCAACCGACACTAAAGACTCTAGGTGACGCCCGGGTGAAAAGCAAATCGCCCGCCCGACGGCATCGCGGGCCATTCCCGCGGGCCGTTCGCGGGTCTGGCCGGACATCGGACCCGCGCGGCCGCCACCGGGGGCCGGACGTCGGTCCGGGGGGCGGCGTGGGTGTACGCTCGGGGACGAGCCTCCCGAGGGACGCGTTCCGGCCCCGAGGAGCCGCCGCCCGCCGAGCGCGTGGTGCCCCCATGTCCGACACCGAACTCGATGCCGCCTACCGGGCCGCGCCGTACTGGTTCGTGCCGCCGACGGGGGAACAGGTGACGATCCGGTGCGGCCAGCGGTGCGAGCCGTTGGACCGTCTCCTCGCCGCGGCGGGAGTCGAGCACTGGGCCTTCGTCACCGCCTGCAATCCGAGGTCCAGGCGACTCGCCGCCGCCGCCAATCGCGCGCGGATGGCGCGGCTGGGGGCGGTCGTGCGGGACCGGGGGTTCCAGTCCTGGCCGGCCACCGGGGGCGACGACTCGGCCGTGTGGCCGCCGGAGCCCAGTTTGCTCGTGCTCGGGATGACGGAGGCCGAGGCCGTGGCGCTCGGCCGGGCCTTCGAGCAGAACGCGATCCTGGTCGGATCGCGGGGGACCCCATCGCGGCTGGTGTGGGTCGATTCGCCGCCGCCGGGATAGCCGGCACGGCGGCTGCACTCGGCCTTCCCGCCCCCGGGGCGGCCTGATACCCTCCCGCCCCCCCTGCCCCGGAGGTTCCCGATGCACCGATCCGCCCTCCTCCTCGTCGTGGTCGTGTGGGTTCGGGCGGCATGCGCGACGGACGACGCGCGCGGAGCCGACGTCGATCCGGACGACGGTGGCGTCTCGATGCGGGTCGAGAGCGAGGTCTTCGCCGACGGGGGCGACGAACCGGTGGCCCGGAGCCTGACGCTGTTCCGCGACGGCGTGGCCTGGGACTTTCTTGAGATGCCCGACGCCGCGGCGGCGAAGGGCAAGGGCCAGCCGCCGATGAAGCTCGTCGGCATCGTGCTCCACGATCCCGCGCGGGAGCGGATGGTGGTGGTCGATCCGGACCGGCATCTGAAGACCCAGGTCGAAGCCATCCGGCTGGAGCGGCTGAGCGTGTCGCTGGCGAAGTGGGCCCGTGGTTCCGACGACCGGCTCATCCGCTGGACCGGCGGGCCGGACTTCGAAAGCGGCCTCACGGAGAAGGAAGAGACGCTCGAGCTGGTGGGTCCGCGGGTCCGCTATGCCGTCACCCACGCCGCGGCTCCGTCCCCGGAAGCGGCCCGCAGCTACCGCCGGTTCGCCGACACGGCGATCCTGCTGAAGGCGCTGCTGCACCCGGGCGGCATCCCGCCGTTCCCCAGGCTCGCCCTCAACCGCAGGCTCGAGGCGGCCGCCGCGATTCCCGAGCGGGTGACGCTCGAGATCGAGCCCAAGCTCGGCCCGCTCGGCGGCCGGCCCGAACGGCTCACGTGCGTGCACAAGACGCATCCGCGGCTGCTGTCCGCGGACCTCGCGCGGATCGACGAGGCCCAGGGACACGTCGGCTCCGCCGAAGCGGTGGAGCTGGCGGCCTTCGTCGCCGCCGAGCCGACGGCCCAGCGGCAGGACCCGTAGCACCGGCGCGATCGATTCGCGGCGGCTGCGCGGCAAGAAAGTCCGCCTGACCGGACGATGTTTCCCCTGGCTCACATCTTTCCCAACCCGGCGACTCGCGAGACGGAGGGATCGCTCGAGGGGGGCGACGCGGGGATGGGAGATCGGCCGTACGTGCGGCCGGGGGCCGACGGACCCGTCGGGGGGCGGTCCGGGGCGAACTTGACATTTGTACATCGATCCATTATCGTCGGCACATCATTCACGAAGGAACGGAGGCTCTCGATGCTGGTGCTATCCCGCAAGCAGAACGAACGGATTCTGGTCGGTGACTCGGTGGTGGTCACCGTGGTGCGCGTGAGCGGTGACAAGGTGAGGATCGGGATCGAAGCCCCGCCGAGCGTGCGGGTGCTCCGCGACGAACTCGAGGCGGAGGCGATCGGGGAGGTGGCGCTCGAGGCGGCCGCCGAGATGCCGCTCGGCCGCTTCTGTCGCGCCGCTGGCTGAATCCCACCCCGTCGCGCGGCCAGCCATGCACCCAGAGCCGTCGAAGTCGCCCCTGGCCAGGCGGCTTCGACGGCCGGTGCTGGCGGCCGTGGGAGCCGCGGCGCTGGTGGCGATCGGCGTCGTCGCGGTGACGGGCCGCGATCCGGAGTTCTACCGGCAGCGGCTGACGGTGCCGGAAGCCACCGGCGAGCGAGCCGCCCGCCGCCTGGTGACGAAGCTCTCCGCGCTGCAGGCCGCGGCGGGTCGGCCCGGCCCCTGGGAGGCGGCGATCACCGAGGACGAGATCAACGCCTGGCTGGCGCTCGACCTGCCCCGGAACCACCCGCGACTGCTGCCCGGGTGGCTCTCGGCTCCCCGGGTGCGGCTGGGGCCGGGCAGGCTCGACGTGGCGGCGCGGGTGGCCGTCGGTCCGCTTTCGGCACCGGCCCGCGTCGCTCTCGACGTGCGGCTGCGGGGCGTGAACGAGCTGGAGATCGCCGTGGCCGAGGCCGGCCTGGGGTCCCTGCCGCTGCCGCGCGGGCTGATCCTGCACCGGCTGGCGGAGGGGGTGCGGCCGCTGGGGGCGATGACGGAGCTGCGCCGGCTGGACGGGGGCGGCGTGCTGGTGGTTAGGATTCCGGCCACCCGCGGCAAGGGCGGGGCCAGCCCGGCGCTTGAATCGCTGGCGCTGGCGGCCGGCGAGCTGCTGGTCGCGGGAGCCACGGAGGAACGACGATGACGAGCATCCGGTTTCTGGGAGCCGCGGGCGTGGTCTCCGGGTCGCGGCACCTCGTCGAGACCGCCGCCGGACGGCTGCTCGTCGACTGCGGTCTGTTCCAGGGGGAGAAGCAGCTGCGGGAGCGGAACTGGGAACGCTTTCCCGTCCCGCCGGGCTCCGTCGACGCCGTCGTCCTCACCCACGGCCACATCGATCACTCCGGCTTCCTGCCGCGGCTGACCCGCGAGGGCTTCAAGGGCCCGGTCTGGACGTCGCCGGCCACCGCCGACCTGCTCGGCCTGCTGCTCTACGACTCGGCGAAGTGCCAGGCCGAGGACGCCCTCTACGCCAACCGCAAGGGCTACGCCAAGCACCGCCCCGCCCTGCCGCTCTACGAGGAGCGCGACGTGGACCGGACGCTCCGGCTCGTGCGGCCGGTGCCCCGCCGCGAGTGGTTCACGCCGTGCGCGGGCGTGCGGTGCCGGTACCACGACGCCGGGCACATGCTCGGCAGCTCGTTCATCGAGATGGAGGTGGCGGCGGCCGGGACGGGACAGCCCCTCCGCATCGTGTTCTCCGGCGACGTCGGCCGCTACGACGCCCCGCTCTACAACGATCCCGTCTCTCCGCCGCCGTGCGACTACCTGATCCTGGAGAGCACCTACGGCGACCGCGATCACTCGCCGAGCCGGCCGCTGGAGGAACTCGAGGCCGCCACCAAGGAGGCGATCGCGCGCGGGGGCGTGATGCTCGTGGCCTCCTTCGCGATCGGCCGCTGCCAGCAGCTGGTCTACCTCCTGCGGACGCTCATGGCTGCCGGCCGGCTGCCGACCATCCCGGTGTGGGTCGATTCGCCGATGGCCGTCGACGCCATGGAGGTCTTCCGGGTCCACGGCGCGGAGCACGACTTCTCCGAGGCCAAGATGCAGGGTGTGGCCGAGTCGCTCGCCAGCCCGTTCGTGCGGATGGCGAAGACGGCGGCCGAGTCGAAGGCCATCAACAGCCACGAGGGGCCCGGGATCGTGATCGCGTCGAGCGGCATGATGAACGGCGGCCGGATCCTCCATCACCTCGCCCAGCGGCTGCCCGATCCGAAGACGACCGTGCTCGTGGCCGGCTACCAGGCGACCGGCACCCGCGGCCGCACGCTCATCGACGGCGCCCGCTTCCTGCGGATCCACGGCCGCGACATCCCCGTGCGGGCCACGATCCGCCGCGTCGACGCCCTCTCCGGCCATGCCGACCGGCACGAGCTCGACCGCTGGCTGGGGACGATGCCCGCCCCGCGGCGGACGTTCCTCGTCCACGGCGAGCCGCCGGCCGCCCGCGGGTTGCAGGCCTTCCTCAGGGAGCGCCGCGGCTGGGACGTGCACGTCCCCGGGCTGGGCGATACCGTCGAGTTGGACGGTTGATCCGGCCCCGTCTACAACGCCAGTGACGACGGCCGCCGCCGTCGGGAAATGGACTCCCATGAGCAAGAAACCCCGCCCTCAGCCCACTCAGCCCCCGGCTCCAGCCGCCGACTCCCGCCCCAAGGTGTGTCCCGTGCTCCCGGACACGGTGCTCGGCGACGACGTGGCGCTGGTGGCCGAGAACATGGAACGGATCCTCACCTCCCCCAGCTACAGCCTGGCCCAGGACGACCCGGGGCTGCTGCGGAAGGTCGAGATGCGGGGTGTGCGGATGCTCTTGGAGCTCGGCAAGCCGGAGCTCGCGCTTCAGGAAGACAAGATCGAGTCGACCGTGATCGTCTTCGGTGGCACGCAGATCGTCGACCGCAAGGCCGCCGAGCGCCGGCTCTCGGAGGCCCGGCGGGCGGCGCAGGCCGCCCCCGGCGATCGGAAGTGCGCGCGGGACGTCGAGCGGAGTCAGCGGCTCCTGGAGATGGCGTGGTATTACGACGCCGCGCGGGAGTTCGCCCGCATCGTGTCGATCGACAACCAGTGCGAGGACAAGCGGGATTACGTGATCATCACCGGCGGCGGGCCGGGCATCATGGAGGCCGCCAACCGCGGGGCCTTCGACGTCGGCTGCAAGTCCATCGGCCTCAACATCAAGCTGCCCGCCGAGCAGCAGCCCAACCCCTTCATCACGCCGGAGCTCTGCTTCCAGTTCAAGTACTTCGCCCTGCGGAAGTTCCACTTCATCCTCCGGGCGGCCGCGGTCGTGCTCTTCCCCGGGGGCTTCGGCACGCTCGACGAGATGTTCGAGACCCTCACGCTGCGGCAGACGCACCGCATGCAGCCCGTCCCGATCATCCTCTTCGGCCGCGACTACTGGGCGAAGGTGATCGATTTCCAGCACCTCGCCGACAGCGGCGTGATCGCCGACCACCACCTCGACCTCTTCACCTACGCCGAGAAGCCCGAGGATGCCTGGCAGCAGATCCTCGACTTCCATGCCCGGGCGGCGGCGAGCGGAGCGGGCTGACCGTGGCAGGAGCCGTCGCCAGGCCCGCCGCGGGCCGCGTCGCGCTGGTCACCGGCGGGGCCGGCAGGATCGGCGCGGCCGTCGTGCGGGCCCTCGCAGCCCGGGCTGCCGCGGTGGCGATCCACTGCCACGGGTCGCTGGCGGAGGCGCGGGCGCTCGTCTCGGAGATCGAGGCCGCCGGAGTATCGGGCCTGGCGGTCACGGCCAACTTCCGCGACGAGGGCTCGGTGCGGGCCCTCGTGCACCGGGTGACCGACCACTTCGGCCGGCTCGACGCGTTGATCGGCTGCGCCGGCATCTGCCGGCCGGCGGCCCTGGAGGACGTCACGGCCGACGACCTGCGGGCGCACTTCGAGGTGAACTGCATCGGCGGCTTCGTGGCCGCGCAGGAGGCGGGCGCCGTGATGGTGCATCAGGAGTCGGGCGGGGCGATCGTCACCCTCGGCGACACCCGTGCCGAGCGGCCCGTCGCCGGCCATGCCGCCTGCCTCCCCAGCCAGGGTGCGATCCCCGCGCTGACCAGGTCGTTGGCGGTCGAGTTCGCCGCGCGGCACGCCCGGGTGCGGGTCAACTGCGTGCTCCACGGTCCTGAGACCGAGCCCGCCGCCGTGGCCCGCACGGCGGTGTTTCTCGTCGAGCAGGAGTCGCTCACCGGTGGCTGCCTGCCGGCGGGCGAGTCGGGCACCGCCGTCCGGTGATGGTTCAGTCGCGGGTCAGCGGCAGCCGCAGCGTGAAGGTGGTGCCCTGGCCGGGCAGGCTCTCGACCCCGACCGTGCCGCCGTGGGCCTGGACGATGTGCTTCACGATCGCCAGCCCGAGCCCCGTGCCGCCGAGCTTGCGGCTGCGGGCCTTATCCACGCGGTAGAACCGCTCGAAGAGCCGGGGCAGGTGCTCGGCCTCGATGCCGCAGCCCTCGTCGCGGACGCGGATCACGAGTCCGTCGGCCCCGTCGCCCTCCCGCGCCGCCGTGATCCACACGGTGTGGCCGGGCTCGCTGTACTTGATCGCGTTGTCGACGAGGTTGATGATCGCCTGCTCGAGGAGGGGCGCGTTGACGTCGGCCGTGAGATCGGGATCGCAGTCGGTCTCCAGGTGAACGGAACGCTCGGTCCCCCGCGGGCCGCAGTCGGCGACTGCCGCCGCGAGCACGTCGGCCAGGGAGGCCCGTTCCAGCGGCAGGTTGCCGGCCCCCTCGCTCTGCTCGATCCGGGAAAGTGCCAGGAGGTCCTCGATGATCGCCGCCAGCCGGTCGGCTTGTCGGGCCACGATCCCCAGAAACCGCTTGTTGTCCGCCGGATCGTCGGCCGCGCCGTCGAGCAGCGTCTCGACGAAGCCCTTGATCGACGCGATCGGCGTCTTGAGCTCGTGGGACACGTTGGCCACGAAGTCGCGGCGGACCGCCTCCAGCCGCTGCACGTCGGTGACGTCGTCGAGCACGATCACCGCCCCGCCGTCACCGGAGACGTCGCGGAGGGCCGTTCCCCGCAGGCGGATCGTCCGGTCGCGCGGGCCGCGCAGGACGATGTCGTCTTGCACCGGGGCGCGGCAGTCGATCGCCGTGAGGGCGAAGCGTCGCAGGTCGGGGTTGCGGACCACCGCCTGGAGCGGGAGGCCGATCACGTTGCCGGGGTCGACGTCGAGCAGGTCGGCGGCGGCGCGGTTGATGCCCACGACCCGCTGCCGGGCGTCGATCGCCAGCACGCCCTCGATCATGCTGCCCAGGACGGCCTCCTGCTGCGTGCCCTGACGGCCGATGACCAGCCCGCGCTCCACGAGCTGGGTCCGCAGCCCCGCCAGCGCCGCGGCGAGTTCGGCGAGTTCGGCGGGGTCGGCCGGGGGCAGCGGCGTGTCGAAGTCGCCCGCCGCCAGTCGCGCCGCGGCCCGGGAGAGTTCCCGCACGGGCCGCACGGCGCGGCGGGCCAGCAGGTAGCCGGCGGCCGCGGCGACCAAGCCGCCGACGAGGCTGCCGGCGAGCAGCCGGCGCTGCGCCCGGGCCAGCGCCCGGTCGGACTCGCTCGTCTCCGCCGTGACGCGGACGATCGCAGTCAACGCGCCTGTGGGGCCGCGGGGCACGGCCACGGTGAGGAAGCGGCGGCCGGTCGCCGAATCCAGGCGGCTGGCCGCCACGGTCCGTCCCGCGCGGGCATCCGCCACGAGCGTCTTGCGGTCGCCGGCTGACTCGGCGGCCGGGGCCACGGTGGGGTCTGACGACGAAGCGATCGACCCGCCGTCGGCCGCCAGCAGGTCGATGGCGATGGCTGGCGGCTCGCCGTGGGCCCGGGCCAGCGCCGCCAGCGCCGCCGACTCGGCATCCGCGGGCACCGCGGCGGCGACGGCGAGAAGCCGCTGCCGCAGCGCCTCGTCAGCGAGCCGCGCCAGCTCCAGTGATGCCAGCCACGAGCAGCAGACCAGCAGCGCCGCGGCGAGCGAACACCAGCCGGCGAACAGGTGCCAGGCGAGGCGGGTACGGGGCATGGCGGGCGGACGCGGGGCTGGGGCGGTCACGCCCGGAACCGGTAGCCCACGCCGCGGACGGTCTCGATGTAGGAGCCGAAGGTCCCGAGCTTCTTTCGCAGGCCGGCGACCTGGACGTCGACCGACCGCTCCGTGACAGGATAATCCTCCCCCTTCACCGCGTCGACGATCTGCGTGCGGGTGAAGGCCCAGCCCGGCCGGCGGGCCAGGAACTGCAGCAGGGCGAATTCCGTGTAGGTCAGTTCCACCGGCCGGCCCGCGAGCGTCGCCTCGTGGCGGCCCGGGTGGATCGACAGCTCGTGGACGTCGATCGTCGTCTCCATTTCGGACCGCTTGCGGGCCTCGCCCCGCCGCAGCAGGGCCCGCACCCGGGCGGAGAGCACCCGCGGGCTGAAGGGCTTGGCAATGTAGTCGTCGGCGCCGCGCTCCAGGCCGGCGATCATGTCCCCCTCCTCGCCCTTCGCGGTGAGCATCACGATCGGCACGTCGCGGGTCCGGGCCTCACCCTTGAGCCGCCGGCAGACCTCCAGCCCGTCGACGCTCGGCAGCATCCAGTCGAGGACGATGAGGTCGGGGGGTTCCCGCCGCGCGGCCTTCAGCGCCTCCTCGCCGGTGGTCACGCACTCGACGAGATACCCGTCCTTGGCGAGGTTGTAGCGGACGAGCTCCAGCAGATCCTCCTCGTCGTCGACGACGAGGATCCGCGGAGTCGACGGCGAGGATCCGGACTTGGTCTTCGGGGTCACGCCGAGCAGCCTAGCGGCAGGAGTGGCGGCCGGCAAAGCGTTAGTTTTCGGTGAGCAGGCCCGGTCCCTTCACCGCGCGGTCCTAGGAAAACAGCAGCTCGACGTCCTCGGCCGTCAGGCTCGCGATGATGCTCTCGTCGGCCCGCACGATCGACTCGGCCAGTTCGCGCTTGCGGTCCTGGAGCGCCACGATCTTCTCCTCGACCGTGTCCCGCGCGATGAGCCGGTAGGCGAACACGCGGCGGGTCTGCCCGATGCGGTGGGCCCGGTCGACGGCCTGGGCCTCGACCGCCGGGTTCCACCAGGGGTCGAGGATGTAGATGTAGTCGGCGGCGGTGAGGTTGAGGCCCTGGCCGCCGGCCTTCAGGCTCACGAGGAACAGCCGGCAGTCGGCGTCCTCCTGGAACCGCGTCACGCGGGCCTGCCGATCGGTCGTCCGGCCGTCGAGGTACTCGTAGACGAGCGACCGTTCTTCGAGGCGGCGGCGGAGGATCGCCAGGAAGCTGGTGAACTGGCTGAACACGAGGACCTTGTGCCCCTCGTCGAGCACCTCTTCGAGCTGCTCCAGGAGCGTCTCGAGCTTCGCCCCCTTGTCGTCGATCCGCGCCGGGTCGACGAGGCCGGGATGGCAGGCCACCTGCCGCAGCCGCAGGAGCGCCTCGAGCACCGCGATCCGCGAGCGGCCCACGCCCAGCCGGCCGATCCGGCCCGAAAGCTCGAGCCGGTAGTGCTCGCGGAGCTCGTCGTAGGCCCGCCGCTGCTCATCGCCGAGTTCCACGAACAGCGTCTGCTCGGTCTTCTCCGGCAGGTCGGCGAGCACCTGGGCCTTCGTCCGCCGCAGCAGGTAGGGGCGGACGGCCCGGGCCACGACCTCCGTGCTGCCGCGGCCATCGGCGAGGAACCGGCGGAGGCGGGTGGCGCTGCCCAGCTGCCCGGGGTTGAGAAACTCGAAGATGCTCCACAGCTCGCCGATGTGGTTCTCCACCGGGGTGCCCGTGAGCGCCAGCCGGTGCCGGCTCTTGAGCAGCCGGCAGGCCTTCGCCGCCTGGCTGGCGGCGTTCTTGATCGACTGGGCCTCGTCGAGCACGACGTAGTCGAACTCCAGCTCGCGGTGGGCGACCACGTCGCGCCGCAGCGTGCCGTAGGTGGTGATCACGACGTCCCAGTCGGCCAGCGGCCCCGCCGCCTCGGCCCGGGCGTTGCCGGTGTAGTTGACGACCCGCAGGCTCGGGGCGAACTTCCGCGCCTCCTCGATCCAGTTGAAGACGAGGCTCTTGGGCACGATGACGAGCGTGGGACGGTGGGCGAGGCCCGCCTCGCGGATCACGGCCTGCCGCCGGAGCAGCATCGCCAGCACCTGGATCGTCTTGCCGAGCCCCATGTCGTCGGCCAGGCAGCCGCCGAGCCCCATCCGCTCCAGGAACAGCAGCCAGCCCAGGCCCTCGCGCTGGTAGTGCCGCAGCGTGCCGTGAAAGCCCTCCGGCTCGTCCTCCGCCTCCGGCCGCTCGCCGCGGGCAAGCTCGTCGCGGAGCCGCTCGAACGCCTCGTCGACGTGCGCCCGCGGCTGGCCGGCCAGGAGCGCGTCCAAGAGCGCCACCTGGATGCGGCCGTACCGCAGCCTGCCGTCGTGCTTCTGCGCCAGGGCCGCCATCGGCTCGAACTGGGCCGCGAACGAGTCGGGCAGGATGCCGAGCGAACCGTCGGAGAGCTCCACCGAGCGGCTGCCGCGGGCGAGCGCCTCGAGGATCGCCGGCAGCTCGGCCGTGACGCCGCCGAAGTCGATCGCCGCCGAGAGCTCGAACCAGTCGATGCCGCTGGTCACGTTCCAGGCCACGCTGCCCGCCGGCCGGTAGCGGCGGCCCGCCACTTCGATCGTCCAGCCGGCCGCCGCCAGCTGCGAGACCGAGGCGTCGAGCCGGCCGCGCGGAATCTGCACGTGGGGCAGCGTGGCGTCGTCGCCTTCCCCCTTCACCGGCGTCGCCCCGTGCCGCGGCAGGAGCGCCAGCGCCGCCCGCTCCGCCGCGCGGTCGCGCCGCACGAACACCCGCCGGGTGGCGTCGGCCGCGGCGCCGGCGGGATCGTCGGCGGGGATGGTGCTGCCGCCGTAGTCGAACCAGATCCGTCCGGCGAGCTGCACCCGCGGCTGCGCGCGGCGGGGGCCGCGGCCCCCCGCGTCCTCCTCGTCGCCGGAGACGGTCGGGGAGTCGTCGAGCACGAGCTTGGGCTGCGGCGCGCCCGACTCGATCCGCCAGCCGGTCCAGGCCGGGAGCACCAGCCGCGGGCCGTCGGCGAGCTGCGCGACCCGCTCGATGACCCCGTCGATCTGCGGGCCGGCGAATTCGATCGGCCCGCGCCGGTCGAACTGGTCGATCCAGCCCGCGGCCGTGTCGCCCGCGGGGCCTTCGAGCCGGGCGAGCCGGTCGGCGAAGACCACCAGGCCGCTCCGCAGGATCGCCAGCGGCTCCCGGAGGCCGCGGCGCTGGCTGCCCCGCACGAGCATGCCCTGGAGCGTGGCCTTCGCGGGCCGCGGGGGCGGGGCGTCGTCGTCCGGGTCGGCCGCGAGCTGCGGGCGGACGTGGTCGTCGTCCGGCTCGATCACCAGGGCGAACTCCCACGGCCGGCCGCCGTCCCAGGTCAGGGGCACGACGTTGTCGGGCGCCCGCCGCGGTTCCGGCTGGATGACGAGCCGTCCATGCTCGCAGAGCATCGCCAGGTGGGCGGCGGCCGACCGCGGACTGACGACGATCCGCGCGATGCCGCGGTGCTCCAGCGCGGGGGACGTGGTGTTTCCGGCGGCGGCCACGGCGCCCACGAGGCGTTCGACGAGATCGCGTTCCACCGGCTCCAGTTCGTCGAGATCGACGCCCTCGGGTCCGATCTCGATCGGCCGCGGCCTGCCCGTGGCGTTGCCCGCCACGTCGAGCTGCATCCGGCAGGGCACGAGCACGGCGGCCCGCGTGTCGGCGGAGGCCGAGATGTCGAAAAGGAACACCAGCGCGCCCCCCGCCCGCCGGGCGTCGGGGATTGCCAGCGCCGCCGACCGGACGGCCGGCTCGACGAGCCGCCGCCGCTCCTCCAGCTCGATGGCCCAGGCCGGGACGCGGCCGGCAGTGCGGCGAGTGGCGGGGGCCGTGGCTCCCGACGGCCGGGCGGCCCCGGAGCGACCGGCGAACGGTTCCGGCTCCTCGGTCACGTCGTCGGCCGGCTCGTCGGCCGCGATCTCCAGAGCCACGGGCGTCTGGTCGTGGATGCCGGAGAGCAGCCCGCGGCGGTCGACCTCCAGGAGCACCGCCGCCAGCGCCGCGCAGGGCCGGCCGGCCCGGCCGGCGGGCGTGCTCGAGCGGCTCTCCAGCGTCATGCCGCCGCGGCGATGGGCGGAGAGCTCGAGAAACACCTCGTGCGGCTCACCGTCGGGAGTCTTCACCGTGGCCCGCACCTGCCCCACCCGCGGGCAGGAGACGCCGGCGGGCTCGAGCGTGCGGGCCAGGGCGAGGTCGGCGGGCTCGAAGAGATGGAAGAGACGCTGCTGGAGGGTCTTCATGCGGTCGTCGTCGCACCGGGCGGAGGCGGGGAATGTGCGACCACCGACGCGAGGAACCGCCTCGGGCGCAACGCGCCATCGTACACCGTCGGGGGCCCGCGTGGCGAGGGGCCGCTCACGCGCCCTTCACCGCCGCGACGAGTTCCAGCACGTTCTCCACCGGAGTCTGGGGAAGGACGCCGTGGCCGAGGTTGAAGATGTGGCCCGGACGTCCCGCGGCGCGCGCGAGCACCTCGAGGGCGCGGCGGCGGACGGTGTCTCGGTCGGCGAGCAGCACCGCCGGCTCGAGATTGCCCTGGACGGCGCGGTCGTGGCCCACCGCCTGCCAGGCGGCATCGAGATCGATCCGCCAGTCGATCCCGATCACCGATCCGCCCGCCTCCCTGAGGAGCGGCAGGAGGGCGGGGTTGCCGGTGGCAAAGTGGATCACGGGGGCCCGCTTCGCGGCCTCGGCGATCGCCGCGCGGCTGTGCGGCAGGACGTAGCGGCGGTAGTCGTCCGGGCCGAGGCAGCCCACCCAGCTGTCGAAGAGCTGCACGAGCTGGGCGCCCGCGTCGAGCTGGGCCACGAGGTAGCGGCTCACCGCGCGGGCGATCCGGGCCAGGAGATCGTGCCAGGCCGACTCGTGCCGGTACATGAGTGTCTTGGTGTGGAGCCAGGCCTTGCTCGTGCCCCCCTCGATGCAGTAGCCGGCGAGCGTGAAGGGGGCGCCGGCGAACCCGATCACGGGGATCGAGTCGTCGAGGCCGGCGCGGGTGGCCCGGACGACGTCCATCACGTAGCCGACGCGATCGACGTCGGCGAGCTCGCGGACCCGGGCCACGCCGGCCGGATCGCGAACGGGGTTGTGGATCACCGGCCCCTCGCCGGCGGCGAACTCCAGGTCGAGGCCCATCGGCTCGAGGATCGGCAGCAGGTCGCTGAAAATGATCGCCGCGTCGACGCCGAGCCGCTCGACCGTGGCGATCATCACCTCGGCGGAGAGCCGGGGGTTCTTGCAGAGCTCCAGGAAGCCCACCTTCTCGCGGATCGCGCGGTACTCCGGCAGGTAGCGGCCCGCCTGCCGCATGAGCCACACCGGCGTGCGGTCGACGGGCTCGAGCCGGCAGGCCCGCATGAGGAGCGAGCCGTGGCGGCGATCGGGGGAGCCGGGCGGTGCCGGCGGCGGTGCGAAGTCGGTCATCGGGAGGGAGTATACGGGGCCGGCGGGCCATCGGCAGGACGGCGGCCGCAACTACAATGCGGTGGGTCTCTCCGCTGGAAACCGCATGCACGCCTTCCTCTCCGGCATCTCGATCGTCTGCTTCGTGGCGAGCTACGCCGTGGCGCTGGCCTGCGAGGCCTCGCGGCTGGCCTTCCGTTCGGGCGTCCGCGGCGCGGTGATGCTCGGGTTCGCCACGGCGGGGCTCGTGGCCCACGGCCTGTACCTCGGCTGGCGGGCGGCGACCGAGCCGGCCGTGCCGCTCTCGAGCCCCTTCGACTGGTATCTCCTGGCCGCCTGGCTCCTGGCCGCCGTCTACATCTACCTCATGCTCGCCAACCCGCGGACGCCCGTGGGCCTGTTCCTCCTGCCGGTGGTCCTCGCCCTCGTCGGCGCCGCGCAGCTCTCGAGCCGCGAGCCGTTCCCCCAGAGCCCCGCCACGCAGGCCTGGGGCATGATCCACGGCATGTTCAACCTCGCGGCCAGCGTGAGCGTGGCGCTGGGCGCCGTCGCCGGCAGCATGTGGCTCATCCAGGCCGGCCGGCTGGTCCGCAAGCAGCCTCCCGCGCAGGGCTTCCGCATGCCGAGCCTCGAGCGGCTGGCGCACGTCACGGCCAGGACGCCGGGCGTCGCCGCCTGGACGGCCGCGGCGGGGTTCGCCTCGGGGCTCGTGCTCAACGCCGTCAACCGCCGCCACGGGCTGCTGGAGACCGTGCCCTGGACCGACCCGGTGGTGCTGCGGATGGGCGTGCTGGTGGCCTGGCTCGTCGTCGCCGACGCGGTCGTCCACGCGGCCCGCCGTCGCGCCGACCGCGGCCGCACGGCGGCGTGGGTGTCGCTGGCGAGCCTGGGCGTGCTGGCGGTCTCGATCCTCTGGGGCGTGTTGGGCCCGACGCGGCACGGCATGCCCCCGGCCGCCGCGGCGGCGCCGCCGCGCAGCGAGGCCGCGCCATGACGCTCGCCCTCGTCGGCGGCACGCACCGCACCGTGCCGCTGGCCCTCCGCGAGAAGCTCGCGTTCTCGGCCGAGCAGGCCGCCGAGGCGCTCGCCCGGTTCCGCGATCGCTTTCCGGGCCGCGAGGGAGTGCTGCTCTCGACCTGCAACCGCGTGGAGTTCTACGCGGCCGGGGAGCGCGAGGCGCGGGCTCCCGCCGCCGAGGAGCTCGTCTCGCTCCTGGCCGAGTGCCGCGGCATCGACGCCGGCCTCCTCGCTCCGGTGCTGGCGCGGCAGGAGGACGAGGCCGTGGCGCGGCACCTGTTCGGCGTGGCCGCCGGG
>JBIIUP010000125.1:0-9211 GCA_044339885.1 Pirellulales bacterium
TTCATCTGCGTGGTCAGCCGGCTGTCGGCCTCGGGAAACTTCTCGAAGGCGAACCGCGGCACCTTGACGACGACGTAGTCGATCGAGGGCTCGAAGCAGGCCTTCGTCTTCCGCGTGATGTCGTTGGGCAGCTCGTGGAGCCGCCAGCCGACGGCGAGCTTGGCGGCGATCTTCGCGATCGGGAAGCCGGTCGCCTTGCTCGCCAGCGCCGACGAGCGGCTCACCCGTGGATTCATCTCGATGACGATCATCCGCCCGGTCCGCGGCTCCACGGCGAACTGGATGTTCGACCCGCCGGTCTCCACGCCGATCGCCCGGATCACGGCGAAGCTGGCGTCCCGCATCCGCTGGTACTGCCGGTCGGTGAGCGTCATGGCCGGGGCGACCGTGATCGAGTCGCCGGTGTGGACGCCGCAGGGGTCGAAGTTCTCGATGGAGCAGATCACGACGGCGTTGTCGTCCGCGTCGCGCATGACCTCCATCTCGTATTCCTTCCAGCCGAGGATCGACTCCTCGACGAGCACCTCGCCGACCGGCGAGAGGTCGAGGCCCCGCTGGACCTTCGTGTCGAACTCCTCGCGGTTCCAGGCGATGCCCGAGCCGGAGCCGCCGAGCGTGAAGCTCGGGCGGATGACCGCCGGCAGGCCGATCTCGGCGAGCACCTCGCGGGCCTCCGGCAGGCTCTTCACGATCCGCCCGCGGCAGGTCTCCAGGCCGATCTTCCGCATCGTCTGCTTGAAGATCTCGCGGTCCTCGCCCCGCTTGATCGCGTCGGCCTTCGCCCCGATCATCTCCACGCCGTGCCGGGCGAGGATGCCGCGCCGGTCGAGTTCCATGGCGAGGTTGAGCGCCGTCTGGCCGCCGAGCGTCGGCAGCACGGCATCCGGCTTCTCGATCTCGATCACCTTCTCGAGCATCTCCCAGGTGAGCGGCTCGACGTAGGTCCGGTCGGCCGTGCCCGGATCGGTCATGATCGTGGCCGGGTTGGAGTTCACGAGCACGACCCGGTAGCCGTCCTCGCGGAGCGCCTTGCAGGCCTGGGTGCCGGAATAGTCGAACTCGCAGGCCTGGCCGATGACGATGGGGCCGGAGCCGATGAGGAGGATCGTGTGGAGGTCGTCGCGACGGGGCATGCGGGGCTCGGGGCGGCGGGAAAAAACAAATTTCCCGAAGGTAGCATCCCGCCCGCTCCCGCTTCAACGAGCCGCTACAATCCGGCGGCTCCACCCGCATCCGCCGGCGTTCTCCCGGCGTTCTCCCGGCTCTCTCCAGGATCTCCCCGCCATGTCCGTCCCCACCCCCGCCCTCGACGCCCTCCGCGACGCCCTGCCCGAGGAGTTCAAGGACACCCGCCTCAACCTCGGCGCGGTGCTGACGGGCGAGAACCTCGATCCGGCCCAGGCGCTCGGGGTGGCCCTCGCCGCGGCCCGGTTCGTGCGGGCTCCGGCCCTGGCCGCGGCGCTGGAGTCCGACATCCGCGCCGGCCTCGGCGACGCGGCGGCCGCGGTCGTCTCCGACGCCGTCGCCGCGGCGGGGCTCATGGCCATGAACACGGTCTACTACCGCTTCCGCCACATGCTCGGCAAGGAGAGCTACGAGGCGCGCTCGCCGCGGCTGCGGATGAGCCGGATGGCCCAGCCCGCCACCTCGAAGCTCGTCTTCGAGCTCATGAGCCTGGGCTGCGCGGCGCTGGCCGGCTGCGAGTTGTGCATCCGGAACCACGAGGCCAGCCTGCTCCACCTGGGGGCCGGCGAGGAGGCCTGCCACGACGCCGTGCGGATCGCGGCGGTCGTGAACGCCGCCGCCTGCGGGTGCGGGTGACGGGCCGGGCGGCGGGGGCCGGGGAAAGCGGGGGGTTTCGGCGTTGACGCGGGGGCGGCGGACCCTCATAGTCCCGCCCCTGTTTTCGCATCGTCCCCGAGGGTTCCCCATGGCGACCGTGGTCTGCTGCCGTTGGTTCGACGCCTTCCCGGCCTCCTACGTGCGGCTCCTGCGGAACGCCGTGCGGGCCAACCTCGCGCGGCCGCATCGCTTCATCTGCGTCACCGACAATCCCGCCGCGCTGCGGGGCGATGTCGAGACGGCGACCATGCCCGACATGAAGCTGCCGCTGGAGTTCCAGCGGCACGGCTGCTGGCCCAAGCTCGCCATCTTCGCCCCCGGCCTCCTGCCCCCCGACGAGCCGACGCTCTACCTCGATCTCGACATGCTCGTCCGCGGCAGCCTCGATCCCTTCTTCGAGCGGATCGAGCGGCGCCGCGGCTTCCACGCCCTCCGCGAGTGGAATCCCTCCCTCTGGAACCTGCTGCCCTCGGCCCTGCGGCCCGACCGCGGCGTGCAGGGCTCGATCCTCGGCTTCATCCCCCGCGAGCAGGCCCACCTCTTCGACCGCGTCGTCAACGAGCAGCCGCGGGTGCATACCCTGTTCTCGCTCGACCAGGGATTCCTCTCGGCCGCGGTGCCGCACCGCGAGTATTGGCCGCTGGGCTGGACGGTGAGCTTCAAGCGGCACCTCGTGCGGCACTATCCGCTGAACCTCGTGTTCAGCAGGATCCGCGAGCCGCAGCGGGCGAAGATCGTGGTCTTCCACGGCAGCCCGCGGCCGATCGACCTGGTGCCGCTGGGCGACTACCGCTGGGGCACCGACAAGCGGTTCGGCCACGGGCCCGTCGACTGGGTCCGCGACTACTGGCTGCGGCACGACGACACGTGGGTGGACGCCCCCGCCCAGGCCGCCTGACGGCGGCTCATGCGCAACGGCACCACGACCTCCGCGGCGGTCATCGGCGGCAGCCTCGACGACGCCATCGCCTGGACCGGCGACTTCAACGGCGACCGCCACACCGACGTCGTCTGGACGAGGCGTTCCACCGGGGCAAACTCCTCCTGGCTCACGAAGGGCAAGACCCGCATCGGCACCTGGGCGGCCCTCGGCGACGACCGCTGGTCCATCGCCCGCCGGCCGGGGGCGTGAGCCTCCCGTGCTGGGTGAATTCGCGAGGGGTTGCCCGTACCCTCGAGCCGGCGTTGCTGGCAAGCGTAGGCGAGGGCACCGATCCGCCGCAGGCGGATCGGTCTGCGAAGCGCAGCCAGCATCGAGTGAGCGCAGCCCAGGATGGCAATCCTGTTCGGCACGGTGATTGCCTCCTCGTAGGGAAGCTCTCGTGTGAACCTGATCAACTCGCCCAACCGGCCAGGGGCTGCCCACACCCTCTCGCCGGACGCTCGCTCCGTCGACCAATCCGCCTTTGGCGGATCGGTGCCCGCTGACCTTCGCTCGCTCGGAGACGTCTGCGCTCTCGCCCTCCGGGCGTCGCTTGCCGTCTACGCCGTCTCGAGGGGATGGGTAGCCCCTGGCCGACCGAGACACTCGACTACGCAGCAGCAAACTCCGCGTGCCTTTTTGGGCCGCGGCTTCGCCGGCACGGGCTACTTGCGTGAAACGATGAAGGCCTCGAGTTCCTTGAGGCTGGCCAGGCGAATGAGGTGGTGCCACACCATCGGGTGCATCGCCCTGTTGGGATTCTCGCCGGGGAGACCAGGATCACCATGCACGCAATCATGGCGCGGGCAACACGACCTCGCGAGGGGCTGCCCGTGCCCGGGAGCCGGCCTTGCTGGCAAGCGCAGCCGGATGGCGAAGCGCGGCCAGCACGGAGTGAGCGTAGCCCAGGAAGGGCGGAGCGAACGTCCGGCGACAGGGCACGGACAGCCCCGAGCCACCCCGGACGCGGATCGACCCGTCCTGCATCCACCGTGCCGAACAGGATTGCCTGGATGGGCCTCCAAGCGAGAGAGCTCGGGCTCGCTCACGCCAGCTCACGGAGGTAGTCGAGCGTGTAGATGCCGCTGGAATGGCCGTCGGAAAACTCGATCGAGTAGGCATACTGCCCGACTGGCTTCATCCCCGCGATCGCCAGCGGCGCCACCTCGGACGGCGCGAGCACCGGCAGCAGCGGCGCCGGCGCCGGCTCGACCCGCCGCTCGCGGCAGGTGGCACAGGGACAGGCGTCTCGCAGCAGCCGCGGTGTGTAGACGCCCCGGTGGCCGTCGCTCCAGGCGATCTCGATCGACCCCGGCGGCGTGGCGACGCGGGCGATGCTCGTGGGGACCGGCTGCGTCATGCGCGTGGTTCCTGTCTGCGGGCGGGGTCGCGGCGATCGACGAACCGGCGGCCCTTGCCCTCGAACCGGGGCAGGCTGCCGACGGGCACCGCCGTCACGTCGACCCGGAGGCCGAGCCGCAGCCGCAGCTCGTCCGCGACGCGGTCGGGCGCGGCGAGGTGGTCCTCGATCTCGATCGCCATCGTATCGAGGCTCTCCCGCGTGGCCACCGTGACGCGATACTCGACGACCTCCGGGAACCCGCGGAGGATGTCGTCGACGGCGCCCGGGAAGACGTTCACGCCGCGGACGACGAGCATGTCGTCGGTGCGGCCGAGCACGCCCCCCTCCAGCCGCACCGCGGGACTGCAGCCGCCGGCGATCTCGGCGTCGGTCGGCCAGCGGGGGCGGACGACGTCGCCGGTGCGGTAGCGGATCACCGGCGCGCCGCTGCGGCCGAGCGTCGTGAGCACGAGCTCCGCCAGTTCGCCGGGCCGTGCGGGGCCGCCGGTCTCCAGCGCGAGGAACTCGGCGTGGAAGAACGGCTCGAGCACCTCGACGGCCAGGGATGCCGCCGGCCGCTCGCCCACGCCCCACGGTCCCACCTCGGTGGCACCGGCGTGGTCGAGCACCTCGGCGCCCCAGGCGGCGGCGATCCGCCGGCGGACCGCCGGCATCGACCCGCCGGGCTCGCCGGCGACGATCACCAGCCGCACCGGGAGCGCGGAGGCATCGATCTTCTCCGCGGCGGCCACCTCGGCCAGGTGCAGGGCGTAGCTCGGCGTGGCGAGGAGGACGGTCACCCCCAGCGCCCGGATCGCCTCGATGCGGGCGACGCTCGACATGCCGCCGGTGGGGATCGCCAACGCGCCGGCCGCGACGGCGGCGTCGAACCCGCTCCAGAAGCCGGCATAAGGGCCGAACGACGAGGCCACGAGCACGCGGTCGCCGGGCCCGACGCCGCCGCGGGCGAGGATCTCCCGCCAGCAGGCCATCCACCATTCCCAGTCGGCGGCCGTGTCGAAGACGGCGAGCGGCCGGCCGCGGGTCCCGCTCGTGCGATGGAACCGGACGTACCGCTCCGGGGGCCAGGTGAGGTTCGCCGGCCGGCTTTCGGTGCCGGCGGCCACGAGCTCCTCCTTGAACGTGAAGGGCCAGTCGACGAGCTCCGCGAGCGATCCGATGGCCGCGGGGTCGGCAATCCGCGCCAGCTTCGCCGCGTAGAAGGCGTTGTGCGGCAGGATCTCACGGAGCAGCGACCGCAGCCGCTCGAGCTTGCGCCGTTCGAGGTCGGCGCGGGAGCGGGGCGAGGCGGACTGGTTCGGGGAGGCCATGCCCCGATTATGGACCGCCGAGGCCGGGGATGCCCTGGGCGGGGGCGTTTTGCAGCGGCGGCTGGAGCCCCTGCATGGGCGCGGGGGGCGGCAGCACGAGGCCCTGTCCCGGCTGGTTGTACGGCGGGGCATAGGGCTGGGGCTGCGGCGCGAACTGCTGCACCGGCGGCAGCGCCGGGGGCGGTGCGGGAATCGGCTGCGGCGGGGCCACGGGCTGCGGTGCGATCCGCGGCTGGGGCGACGGCACCGCCGGAAGGCTGCCGGCGGCGAGCCGCACCTGCTCGGCGCGAGCCACGACCGACTCCGGCGGCACGGCCGTTGCCGGCTGCATCGCGAGGTCGACCACCCGCTCGTCGCGGATCTCCCAGGGAATGAGCGTCTCGCTCACGAAGTCGAGCGGGAAGATCTCGTACCAGGGGAGCGGGAACGGCTGGCGAACGGTGAGCGTCTCGTAGCCGTCCTTGACGAGGCGAATCTTGCGGGTGCCGTAGTAGACGAAGTCGTGCGAGACCGGCGTGGTGCCGATCTGGTAGTCGTCCACGTAGACCAGCGCCCCGGGCGGATTGGAGCGGATCGTCATCCGCCGCTGCACGCAGCCGCAGGGGAGGACCGCGAGCACGGCGACCATGCCGGCCACGAGACGGCGGCCGGCCGGCGACCGGCGGGCCGCGGCGGCGGGGCTGCTCCGGACGGTCGTCCGCGGGTGTCTCATGGGGCCGGGACCGTAGCCGCCCGGGCGGCGGGCCGCCAGAGCAGCGGGGCGACCGTGCGGGCGACGGCCAACCCGTGTCGCCCCCCCGCCTCAGCGCGGCTAGACTCCGCAGGTTCGCCGCGTTGCCTGGCGGTTCCGACAGCCCCCTTCCCCGCGACCGAGGCCTGCATCCGTGGGATCCGGCACGAGCCTCGAATACTCCGCCCGCAGCGACGTGGGGCTCCGGCGGGCCAACAACCAGGACGCTCACGCCGTCCTGGAACCCTGGAACGCCGAACAGTATCGGCGGCGCGGCTGGCTGTTCCTCGTGGCCGACGGCATGGGGGCGCACGCGGCGGGGGAGATGGCCAGCGCCATGGCGGCCGAGCAGGTGCCGCTGGTCTACGAGAAGCACGCCGCACGGTCGCCGCCGCTGGCGTTGCGGCTGGGGATCGAGCAGGCCAATGCCGAAATCCACGCGCGGGGCGAGAGCTCCGCGGACCTGCGGGGCATGGGCACGACCTGCACGGCGCTGGCGCTGGTGCCGCGGGGCGCGCTGGTGGGCCACGTGGGCGACAGCCGCGCCTACCGGGTGCGGGGCGGTACGATCGACCAACTCACGCAGGACCACTCGCTCGCCTGGGAACTCGAAGCCCGCAAGGCGGCGGGCGACGCCGACGTCCCGCTCGCCCCCAAGAACATCATCACGCGATCGCTCGGACCTCACCCCGGCGTGCGGGTCGACGTCGAAGGGCCGTTCGCAGTCGAACCGGACGACGTGTACGTGCTCTGCAGCGACGGCCTCTCCGGCCAGGTCGCAGACGAGGAGATCGGCGTCTTCGCCGCCGCCCTGCCGCCAGCCGCAGCCGCCGCGGCGCTCGTCGGCCTGACGCTCGTCCGCGGTGCGCCGGACAACGTGACGGTGATCCTGGCCCGCGCCGGCGGCGGCGAGGCCTCGCGGGTCGCGGCGGGGGACACGCCGTGGCTGCTCTCGGAGGAGGAACGGACCGCAGCCCCGGGGGAGTTTCCCGTCCGGCAGCTGGCGGTCGCGGCGGCCTGCCTGCTCGGGTCGCTCGTCGTCTTCGCCAACTCCGGCAGCATGGCGGCCGCGACGGCGACCGCCTGGTGGTTCGGCGGCTTGGCCCTGGCGCTGGCCGCGCTGGCATCCTTCATGCTGGCCGTCCTGCGATTCTTGGCGCCCGGTGGCGAGCCCCACGTGCTGCTCATCGGCGCGCGGGCGGGCGCAGGACCCTATCGCTCGCACGACTGCCGGGCCACCGCCCCGCTCGTCGAGGGCGTGGTCGCGAGCATCGAGGCGGCAGCCGACGGTCTCCAGGCCGGTCCCCAGGACCGCGTGATCGAGGCCGTGGGGCGGGCCCGCGGGCGGGCGGCGGCCGCCGACTTCCCCGGGGCCCTGGCCGCCGCGGCCGACGCGCTGGCCGCCTACACCGCGGCCGTCATCGCCACCCGCGGCTGACGTCGCGCGGACCGCGCCGTCGCCGCCCCGGTCCGTCGGCAGCCGCCGAATCGCTGCTCCAGGGCCGCTGAATCGGCCTGCCGACGGCCCCGGGGCGACCGCTACACTCGCCCCACGATGACGATCATCTCCCGGTACGTGCTCCGCGAACTGCTCCAGGTGTTCCTGGTGGCCCTGGCCGCGCTCACGCTCTTCATGCTCGTCGTCGGGCTGGTGCGGGAGGCGCAGCAGCAGGGCCTGGGGCTCGTGCAGATCCTCATGCTCGTGCCCTACGTCCTGCCGGAGGCGATGCGGTTCGCCGTCCCCGGCACCATGCTCTTCGCGGCGGCGAGCGTGTTCGGGCGGATGTCGGCCGCCAACGAGATCACGGCCCTCAAGGCGGCGGGCATCTCGCCGCTGGCCGTCATCTGGCCCGCTGTGGGGCTGGCGCTGGTCGTCAGCTTCGTGTCGGTGTGGCTCAACGACGTCGCCGTCTCCTGGGGCCGCGACGGCGTGCGGCGCGTGATCGTCGAGAGCGTGGAGCAGATCATCTACGGCCGCCTCAGGCAGCAGCGGTCGTACAGCACCGCGCAGGTCTCGATCAACGTCAAGGGCGTCGACGGCCGGAAGCTCATCCGGCCGACGCTCTCCTTCGCGTCCGGCCCGTCGGGGGCGCCGGCCACGGTCTCGGCGGCCGAGGCGGAGATGCGGGCCGATGCCGCCAAGGGCACGCTCGTGGTCACCTTCCGCGACGGCACGCTGCACATGGGGGACGTGCAGGCCTCCTTCCCGGACACGATCGTCCGTGAGGTTCCCCTCGACTCGGTGAGCCGGAAGAAGACGACGGCGACGAGCCCCTCGGAACTGGCGCTGGCGGCGATCCCCGGCGAGCACGCGCGGATGCTCGCCCGCCGCGAGGAGCTCGAGCAGGTCGCGGCCGGCAAGCGGGCGATGGCCATCCTCACCGGCCGGCTCGAGGGCGTGTCGCCGGCCGCGGTCGAGATGGAGCGGCAGGCCCGGCTCGTCGTCGAGGGGCGGATCAACCGCCTCGCCCTGGAGCCGTGGCGCCGCTGGGCCAACGGGTTCAGCTGCCTGTGTTTCGTCCTCGTCGGGGCGCCGATGGCGATCCGCATGCGGAACGCCGACTTCCTCACGAGCTTCTTCCTCTGCTTCCTGCCGATCCTCGTCGTCTACTACCCGGTGTTCATGATGGGCGTGGATCGGGCGAAGTCCGGGGCGATCCCGCCGATCGCCGTGTGGGCGGGCAACGTGCTGGTCGCCCTCTGGGGCTGGTGGCTGCTGCGCCGGGTGATCAGAAGCTGAGCCCGGCGGCGGCGTACCGCCGATCCGGTCGCACGGCGACCGGTCTACCGAAACGGCCGAACGGCCGCCCCCGTCGCCCGGTTGCCCACTCGGTAGCCCGGTTGCCGTGCAACCGGGAATCCGCGGCGGCGTACCACCGATCCGGCCGCACGGCGACCGGTCTACCGGACCGGCCGCCCCCCTCGCCCGGTTGCCCACTCGGTAGCCCGGTTGCCGTGCAACCGGGAATCCGCGTCGGCGTACCGCCGAACCGGTCGCACGGCGACCGGTCTACCGGACCGGCCCGCCCATCTGGCAGAATATC
>JBIIUP010000126.1:0-9162 GCA_044339885.1 Pirellulales bacterium
GGGGCACTTTCACCCCAAGGGCAAGCCGCCGTCGGAATTCACCAAGGCGGTGCTGCGGAAGGCCCGGCAGGCCCTGCCTTTCGACGATACCCGCGATTTCGACGAGCAGCGGCGGGGGCTGATCGCCCCGATGAAGGATCTCACGATCAAGAACGAAGCTGGCGACGTCGTCTGGGACATGACGCGGTTCCAGTTCCTCGACCGCAAGGACGAGTTCGACACCGTGCACCCCTCGATGCACCGCATCGGGCAGCTCAACAACAACTACGGCCTCTACGAGGTCATTCCCGGCATCTACCAGGTCCGCGGCCTCGATCTCGCCCAGACAACGTTCGTTCGCGGCAAGACGGGCTGGATCGTCTTCGACTGCCTGGTCACGGCCGACGCCATGAAGGCCGCCTGGAAACTCTTCCAGGAGCACAAGGGGGAGGGACTGCCCGTCACGGCCGTCGTCTACTCCCACTCCCACGGCGACCACTGGGGCGGGGTCCGCGGCGTCGTGGACGAGGCCGACGTCCGGGCGGGCAAGGTGCAGATCCTCGCCCCCCGCGACTTCATGGACTTCTCGATCTCGGAGAACGTCTTCGCCGGCAACGCCATGAACCGGCGGCTGTTCTATCAGTACGGCGTGCTCCTGCCCGTAAGCCCCTACGGCTACGTCACCCAGGGCCTCGGCCACGCCATCTCCCGGGGCACCTCCGGCCTCATCGCCCCGACCCGCATCGTGGAGCAGGACATCGAGGAGATCGAGGTGGACGGCGTGCGGATGATCTTCCAGAACACGCCCAACACCGAGGCCCCCTCGGAGATGAACACCTACATCCCCGAGATGAAGGCCCTCTGGATCGCGGAGAACGTCTGCGCCACGCTCCACAACATCTACACCCTCCGCGGGGCGCTCGTGCGGGACGCGCTCAACTGGTCGAAGTACATCAACGAGGCGCTCTATCGCTTCGGCCAGGAGGCCGTGGTGATGTTCGGTGCCCACCACTGGCCCCGGTGGGGCAACGACCGCGTCCAGGAGATCCTCCGGGGCCAGCGGGATCTCTACGCCCACTTCAACAACCAGGTGCTCCATCTGGCCAACCAGGGCGTGACGGTCAACCAGATCCACAACGTCTACGAACTGCCCAGGAGCCTGCAGCAGCGGTGGGACTGCCGCGGCTACCACGGCTCGGTGCCGCACAACGCCCGGGCCGTCGTCAACCGCTACCTCGGCTACTGGGACTGCAATCCGGCGACGCTCATCCCGCTCTCCCCCGAAGACTCGGCGCCGCTGTACGTCGAGATGATGGGGGGCGCGGACACGATCCTGGCGAAGGCGCGGCAGCTGCACGACAAGGGTGATTACCTGCTCGCCTCGGAGATCCTCGACAAGCTCGTGCACGCGGAGCCACGGAACCAGGCGGCCAAGGACCTGCTGGCCGACGTGTTCGAGCAGATCGGCTACCAGCAGGAGAATCCGGGGCTGCGGAACAGTTTTCTCGCCGGTGCATTCGAGCTGCGCGATGGCATTCCCGAGGGCGCCTCGCCCAAGTCGAGCGGGCCCGACGTGATCCGAGCGATGAGCACGGAGCTCTTTCTCGACTTCCTCGCCATCCGCATGGACAGCCGGAAGGCCGAGGGGATGCGGTTCACGATGAACCTGATCACGCCCGACAACGGCGAGAAGTTCGTGGTCGAGCTCGAGAACGCCACGCTCACGAACCTGCCGGGCTTTCTCGCGGCGAAGCCCGACCTCACCCTCACCATCAACCGCAAGGATCTCGAGCAGACGATGATCGGCGCCAAGACGCTCGAGGCCCAGATCAAGGACGGCACGGCGAAGGTCGAGGGCGACGTCTCGGTCCTGGCCAAGCTGGCGTCGACGATGGTGGACTTCGACCCTCGGTTCGAGATCCTCCCCGGCACCCGCGGTCGGGAGGAGGTCACCCACGCCGACGCCTACGAGGCGGTGCCCGGCAGATCCATCCCCGAGTGATCGCCCGCACGCGGCCGCAGGCCGCAGAACCGGAATTCTCGACCTGACCGGCACGATCAGCCGATGAGCACCCCCGGAGAAGGTGCGCTTTTCCGCGGGGGAGGTCTGCGCCAGGGCCGCCAAATCCCCCGGGCTACCCAGTCGTCCAGGGCTCTTGCGAAGTCTGCCGGAGGCGAGCTGCGGAATCCCGCCGCGTCATGCCCGTTCGAGTGCCAGAACGGTTCGGTCTCGGGCCCGTCCACGGCTGCCTGGCGATCGCCGTCTGTCTTGCCCTCGCCGCCAACGCAGCGCCGCCTCCCCGGGCTGCCGAGCCCGCCTCCGCCATCGTCGAGGAGGCGATCCCGCCCCCCCTTCCCCAGGAATGGGACGCCGAGCTCGCGGCCGCGGGTGCGGCGTCCATGAGCTGCACCGGCTGCACCGGGGGCGACTGGAGCTCGCCCGGGAGCCGGTTCCACGTGGCCTACGACAACGGGTTCGCCATGCTGCCGAACGACCCCGAGGAGACGCCGTTCTCGCTGCGGATCCGCAACCAGAACATGTTCCGTTACGACGGCTTCGCACGAGCCGAGCCCTCGTGGACCGACAGCGCGGGGAACCCGATTCCCATCAATAATTCGAACTACTTCGGCATTCCCCGCGGACGCTTGATCTTCGAGGGGAACGCGCTCCTGCCCCGGCTCTCGTACCTCCTGAACATCGACTACAACTCGGTCACCAACCAACCGATCGGCTTTCGCGCCTTCTGGCTGAGCTACCGGTTCAGCAAGGCCCTCGAACTCTATGTCGGCCAGTCGAAGGTGCCGGGCTCACGGGAGTGGATCGAGAGCGCGTTCGCGCCGCTCCAGAGCGCCGACCGCACCATGGCCACCACGTTCTTCCGGCCCAGCTTGAGCCAGGGCGTGTGGCTCATGGGCGAGCCGCTCGACGGCGTGTATTACCACGCCATGATGTCCAACGGGTTCAACACGCTGAACCTGATTCCCGAGGAACTCAACAACCGCTTCGCCTGGTCCGGGTCGGCCTGGTGGGAGCCATGGGGCAAGTTCGGCCGCGGCTACTCGGATCTGCAGCACCATGAGGAGGCCGCGGTCAGGCTCGGAGCCTGTTACACCTTCGCGCTGGGCAGCGGGAGCCAGGCCGCGAGCGATGCCGTCGAGAACTCCCCCGTACGACTCTCCGACGGCACGATCATCACGACGCCGGGCGCACTCGCCCCCGGCGTCACGCTCCAGTCCTACGACATCTCGCTGGCCGCGATCGACTGGGCCTGGAAGTACCGCGGCTTCGGGCTGTCGTCGGAGATCTACTTCCAGGACCTGCTCGGGCTCGTCGGCACCGGGCCACTGCCGATCGCCTCGACGTCGGCATTCGGCGGCTTCGTCAAGGGGGGCTATTTCGTCGTGCCCCGCGAAACGGAGCTCTACGCCCGCTCGTCGTACGTGACCGGCGCCTACGGCTCGGGCTACGAGGTCGGCGGAGGCTTCCATCAGTTCTTCCTGCCGGGGAAGGACAACCTCTTTTTCACCTGTGACGCAGCCTGGCTGCAGAACTCGCCCGCCGGCCAGAACCGCACGGGCTTCGTGGCCGGCCAGACAGGCCTTCTTCTGCGCGCCCAGATCGTCGCCGTTTTTTGAGGAGTCTGGTTCATGACACGTGCCCACATCCCGCTGGCCGTCTGCCTGTTTCTGGCGGCGGCGGCGACACGCAGCTCTGCCCAGGAGGCTGCCGAGGCCGCGGAGCAGGTCGTCACCGAACGGCTGGCGTATCCGTATTCCATCGATCTGCTACCCGACGACCCGGCCGCACCGCCGTTCGAGGCGGCACCCGGCGCGTCCGCGGGGGCGCCGCCAGAGCGCGGCGACGCCTTCGGCCCGAAGACGGTGACGGGCGACTTCTTCGACCGCCGGCTCTCGACCAAGGAGTCGGGGATCACCTTCGGCGGCCGGATCACGCAGTTCGCCTTCGGGCTCGCCGGGGGCATCGACCAGCCGGTGCCTCCACCACTCGGGCGCGGCGACGTCTTCAAGTACACCGGCCGCAGCGAATACGACGCGGTCTTCGATCTGGAGAAGTTCGGCGGCCTGCCCCATGGGAGGCTGCTCGTGCGGGCCGAGCAGTGGTACGGCGAGTACGGCAACGTATCGCTGCGGGCCGGCACCTTCACGCCCGCGGTGTTCCCAGCGCTCCTGCCCCCGCGGCCGAACGATCCGGGCGTGCCCTACATCACCAACTTCCTCTTCACACAGCCCCTGTCGCCCAACTGGGTGGTGTTCGGTGGCAAGAAGGACGTGCTCGGCTCCTTCGATCAGGACATCTTCGCCGGCGGGGACGGCACCGACCAGTTCGTCAACCAGGCACTGATCGCCAACCCGATGTTCCTGCTCGGGCTACCCTACTCCTTTTTCACCGCCGGAATCGCCTCGCCCCGCGACTGGGGCGGGATGGCGATGTTCGTCATGGACCCCAAGAACCGCACGGCCGACTTCATGCAGTTCGGCGACCTGTTCCAGCAGGGAATCATCATCGGCGCGGAAATCAAGGCGAAGACGATGTTCTTCGACCTGCCGGGCCAGCAGCACGTGGGCGGCGTCTGGAAGCACCAGGAGCAGCGCGACCTGCGGTTTCTCTTCACTCCGCCGGAGCCCTACGTGCCGCCGGCCGCCGGTGCGCCGACGCTGTGGGACTCCTGGGTCATGTACTACGGCTTCGATCAATACTTCGTGCAGTTCACCGAAGGCCCCGACCGCGGCTGGGGCCTGTTCGGCCGCGCTTCAATAGGCGACGGCAACCCCAACCCGATCAAATACTTCCTGAGCACCGGCATCGGCGGCTTCAGCCCCCTCGGCCAGCAACGCGGGGATACCTTCGGGCTCGGCTGGTTCCTCGCGGGGGCGAGCGACCAGTTCGGCCCCGTGCCCACGGCCCTGTTCGGCCCGCGGAACGGCATGGGCCTCGAGTGGTACTACAACATCCAGGCCACCCGCTGGCTGAACATCACACCCGACGTCCAGTGGATCCGCCCGGGACTCGGGGCGATCTCCACCGACAACGCCTTCGTGTACGGTGTTCGGGCCAACGCGACCTTCTGACGGCCGCGGGGTCCGCTGACACCTGCGGCACCCCGGGTCAGTTGGCCTGCCCTTCCGACATCAGCTTGATCACGTCCTCGACGTTGAACTTCGCCGGCTTCTGCCGCATGGGAAACTCCGCGAACGTCTTGAGGAAGTTGCCCACGATCGCCTGCGTCGGCACCGCCACCCACGCCCGCTGCAGGTACCAGCGGTTGTAGTTGTTGGAGTCGGTGTCGGCCCGCTCGAACGGATCGGAACGCAGGTTGAACAGCTTCGGAGCCCGCAGCATGACGAACGGCTCCGTCCAGACCTGCAGCTGCCTGGCCCGCTGCTCGGCGAAGACCAGCTTCCATTGCTCACGCCGCAGCGCGACCAGCTGGGCGTCGTCACTGAAATAAAAGAACTCCTTCCGCGGTCCCTCGGCGGCCTGGCCAGTGAGGTGCGGCAGGAAGTCATAGCCGTCCAGATGGGCCTTGTAGGTCGTGCCGCCGACCTGGTGCCCGCGCAGAAGCTTGTCCTTGATGTCGGGCTCGCCGACGGCCGCCAGCAACGTCGGCACCCAATCGAGGTGCGACATGATCTGGTTCGAGACACTCCCGGCCTTGATCTTCCCGGGCCACCGGACAAGGCCCGACACGCGGTAGCCGCCCTCCCAGTTCGTGTTCTTCTCGCTGCGGAACCAGGTGTTGCCGCCGTCCGGCCATTCGTTGAAGTGCGGGCCGTTGTCGCAGGTGTAAATCACGATCGTGTCGTCGGAGACCTTCAGCTCGTCGAGGAGGTCGAGAAGCTGGCCGACGTGGTTGTCGTGCTCCATCATCCCGTCGGCGTACAGCCCCAGCCCCGTGACTCCCTGGCTCTCCTTCTTCAGATGGGTGTAGAAGTGCATACGGGAGGTGTTCATCCACGCCATCCACGGCGTGCCCGCCTCTTGATTCCTGCGGATGAACGCCTTCGTGCGATCGAGGAATTCCTCGTCCACCGTCTCCATCCGTTCCCGCGTGAGGGGACCCGTATCCTTGATGGTCTGCTTGCCGACGCGGCCGAACCGCGGGTCCACGGTCGGGTCGTCGGTGCCCGCGGCCTTCGTGTCGAGCACGCCCCGGGGGCCGAACCGAGCGCGAAACGCCGGATCCTTGGGGTAGTCCTCGTTCTCCGGCTCCTCCTCCGCGTTCAGGTGATAGAGGTTGCCGTAGAACTCGTCGAACCCGTGGACGGTCGGCAGAAACTCGTTGCGATCGCCGAGGTGGTTCTTGCCGAACTGGCCCGAGACGTAGCCGTGCGGCTGGAGTAGCTCGGCCAGCGTCGGATCCTGCGCTGAAATCCCGATGGAGGAGCCGGGCAGGCCGACCTTCGTCAAGCCCGTGCGGACCGGATGGATCCCGGTGATGAACGCCGACCGGCCCGCCGTGCAGCTCTGCTCGCCGTAGTAGTCGGTGAACAGCATTCCGCCCTGGGCGATGCGGTCGATGTTCGGCGTGCGATACCCGACCAGCCCCATGCTGTAGGCGCTGATGTTCGCGATACCCACGTCGTCGCTCATGATGAGCAGGATGTTGGGTTTGGCCGCGTTCGCGACGGCCTGTTGCGCCGCCCACGCAAGGAACACGACCACGGCGATCCGAATCGCCCTCCAACACAAGTCGTGAGTCACGTTCACTCTCCTCTGATGATTTCTTCGGTCATCCGGAACACAAGGCATCCCGGGATCGCGACGCGTTCGCACGCCCTGCCACGACGGCCTTTGTAGTCGGCAGCCACCCCCACTGCAAACACCGCGGTCACGCTCCCCTGACTCCCCGGAGGCCGACTCGGGGACACTTGGCAGCGTTGTGGAAGTGCCCGCCGAAACGGCGTCGCCCGAGCCTGACAGCGGAGCTGAATCCCGGGCCCCGCACATGACGCGGAAACGCACCGGACCACGACCGCTCAGCCTTGGCCAGCGGATTGCAACTCACGACGCGCTCGTGGCACTGAAGCGTGACGACGTTCCTCAGAACCGATGGAATATCGTCTTCGGCACGCGCACCTCGAGGGGGTTATGATGTCGTGGACCTCCTTTTTGAGGGATCGACAAACTCCTGGCCAATGGGACACCAGCACGCTGCTGAGCGATGGAACGATCGTGCTTCGGCCGGTCCCCGAGCCATCGTCGCTGGCGATGGTGGCTGCCGGCACCGTGGGGGCAGTGCTCGCTGGCGGACCAGGCGTCGCTGTCGGAGAATGACTGTGCGTTTCATTCCCCTCCTGGCCGCCACGCTGCTCGCCGGATTCGCGTCGCAACTCGCCATCACCTCGGCTGACGGCCGCGAAGCGTGGACGACGTCGAACGTTCGCGGCCGGCCGGAGCCGCCCCCGCGGTACCGGGCCGAGCGGGTCTTCCCGCGGATCTCGTTGCGGCACACGACGCTGATCGCCCACGAGCCGACGCTCGGTCGCTTCTTCGTCGGGGAACGCGGGGGCCGGATCCATGCCTTCCCGGAGGACCGCCTGGCGAGCGACACCTCCGTGTTCTTCGACTGCCAGGCGGCGGTCGATCGGCTCAACCGCGGCCGGGACACGTCGGCGCTCCTGGATTTTGATTCCGTCTACGGGATGGCATTCGATCCTGACTTCGCCACGAACCGCTTCTGTTACGTCTGCTACGTCGTCCGCCACCGGGACCGCACGCTCGGCCACGTGGCCGACGGCACGCGGGTCGTACGGCTGCGGGTGAAGCCGGGCGAACCTCCGGAGTGTGATCCGGAGAGCGAGCAGCTGGTCATCGCATGGCTCGAAGGCGGGCATAACGGTGGCTGTCTTCGCTTCGGTCCCGACGGATGCCTCTATATCTCGTCCGGCGACGGGAGCGTCGTTTTTCCACCGGACCAGCATCGGGCTGGACAGGACCTGACCACCCTGTTGAGCAAGATCCTGCGAATCGACGTCCGTGGCGGCACTGCGGAGCAGCCCTACCGCATACCCGCCGACAATCCTTTCGTGGAACTCGCGGGAGCCCGCGGCGAGACATGGGCGTATGGCCTGCGGAACCCCTGGAAGATGAGCTTCGACCGCCAACAGGGCGATCTCTGGGTGGGAGACGTCGGCTGGGAACTGCTCGAGCTCGTCGGCCACGTCCGCCGCGGCGACAACTTCGGCTGGAGCATCGTGGAGGGCAGCCAGCCGGTCCATGCGGACTGGACGCGGGGCCCGACGCCGATCGTGCCCCACGCCATGGAGATTCCCCACACCGAAGCCGCTTCGATCACCGGCGGCTTCGTCTATCGAGGGCCGGGGCTTCCGGAACTCGTCGGCAGCTACATCTTCGGGGATTGGGAGACCCGCCGGATCTGGGCGGCGAAGGTGGACGGGGGGAAGCTCGGCGAGCGCACCGAGCTGATCGACCCGACGGTGCGGATCGTCGACTTCGCCGAGGACGAGAAGGGCGAACTGTATCTTCTCGATCACGAGGACGGAGCCATCTCCATGCTCGTCCGCAACGCAGACGCTCATCACGAAAATCGCTTTCCGCAGACGCTGGCAGCGACGGGCCTGTTCGCGGCAACCGCATCCCACACTCTTGCAGCCGGCGTCGTCCCGTTCGTGATCAACGTCGAACAGTGGAGCGACCACGCCGTGGCCGAACGGGCGATCGGCGTGCCGGACGGCGATGCCGTCCGCATCCGCGCGGAACCAAAACTGGTACCCGGCTCGCAGTTCAGTCGGACGGTGGAATTCCCCAAGGATACGGTTCTGCTCAAGACGCTCTCGCTCGACACGGTCGCCGGCGATCCACGGTCACGACGTCGGATCGAGACCCAGATGCTGCACTACGACGGCCGCGAGTGGCTCGGGTACACGTACGAGTGGAACGCCGATGAGACCGACGCGGTACTCGTCGATCGTGCCGGCAAGGAGAGGGAGATCCAGGTCGTCGATCCCGGTGTTCCCGGGGGCCGCCGGTCGCACAAGTGGCGATTCTCCGGCCGCGCCGAATGCCTCCGCTGCCACAATCCCTGGTCCGAGCACACGCTCGCCTTCACGCTGCCGCAGCTGAACCGCCCCCACCCGGATGGCGCGAAAGACGGCAATCAACTCACGCTCCTGCGTGACGGCGGCCTGATCGTCAACGAC
>JBIIUP010000128.1:0-9133 GCA_044339885.1 Pirellulales bacterium
CTTCATTGCCTCGGCGACCGTCTTCCCCCTACCCAACTCGACTTCGACCTCTCGCAGCTTCGGGATGATCTGCTCCGCCTGCTCCGGCTTCCCTCTTGGCATCTCTTGCCCTCCCTTGGTTTCGGCCACCCGGAATTCTCGCTCCCGAAGTGGCCTCGTTTAAGGGGGGCAGGTCAGGCCGAACTCAGTACAACACAGGGTGCCGTAGGGCCCAGGAGGCGCCAGCCATGAAGCGTCGCACGATCGTCCTTTTGGTTGCGGGAGTGATGGCCATGATGACCGTGGGTTCACGACAGGGCCCGGCCGCCGAGGACGGCGGAGACACGCTCGCGAAAGCGACGTTCGCCGGGGGCTGCCTCTGGTGCACCGAGGCGGTGTATGCCCAACTCAAGGGCGTGAAGGCCGTGTGGAGAAGGTCCGCAAGGTGTTCAAGGACCTCGTGAAGGAACAGCGCTAAATCAGCGCATGGTTCGTCTCTCAGGAGGGCCGCGTCTTGCGACGTCGGCGGCTGCACAGGCGCCGGGTCAGGCGGCGAGTCGCCGTTGCCCTGCCCGCACCTCGGCTACGAGTTCGTCGTTGAGGACGTCCTCGAGGAGCCCACCCACCTGCCCTGCGACCACGCCGTCGAACACGCGATGATCGAAGGCGATCTGAATGTCGATCGTTCCCCGCGACACCGCTCCGTAATAGAAGGCCGACGTGAGCGGAAACTGAAACATCAGCATCCTGCCCCGCAGACCGGCGATCGAATTCACCCCGAACGTGCCGAAGTGTCTCGCCCGCTGGTATCCCGACCACTGCAGGCCAGCGGACCAGATCAGCCGGCGGACCGGCCGGGGCATGCGGGCGTAGCGGACGGGCCGCCGGAGGCCACCGTGACTCTCGATGGGATCGGTCTTGTAGGCCTCCACGCACGTCTGAATGTTCTCGAGCGGCCGTATCTCAGGCCGCTCGAGTGGCACCATGAACGTCGCCGACTCGCCGGCGAACTCCCGGTCGAACACCACCGATGCCACGCTGTGCGTTGCCTCGTAGAGCCGCGGCCATGGGTACGGCAGGTAGGCACGCCGCAACGCGGGAACCCGCATTGAAACGAGGCCGATCGCCTTGATGATGATCGCGTTCCAACTCGGCGGCCGGTCGACCTCGCGCCGGGCATCGGCCAGCGCGCGCACGCGAAATGTCCGTTCAGCCGCCACGAGTGGAACGCCGCGAGAGAAGTGCAGCAGGTCACCCATCCAGCGGCGCGGCAGCGAGAGCGGCAGGTCCCGTCCCCTCGTATCGACCATCGTCGGTTCTCCAAAGACAGACTGCACGGGCACGGCTGCTGACGCGGCGGGGAGCATACAGCGGCCGGGAAGCGGCCCAAAGGCCGTTCTCTCCCGGGAAAATACAGGTGGGACGCGCAGGCTCGCGGTTGTCACCGGGAGGGAGACCCTTTAGTTTCGCTGCACTGCTTGGAGGACAAACGTGTCAGCCCCGGGATGCCCGCCGCCGTTTCTGCCTTCGCGGTGGCTCCGCAACCGCCACCTCCAGACGCTCCTGGGCACCGTGCTGCGCCGTGACCCAGCGATCACGGGAATGCGGCGGCTACGGGTCGAACTCGATGACGGCGATTTCATCGACGTCGACGTGGCAACGCCACGCGATCGGCACGAGACCGGCTCCTGGGTGCTCGTGCTTCACGGGCTCGAGGGGTCGTCACGGTCGCGCTACGTCAGGGGCATGGCTGCGGCCCTCCTGGCCTCGGGCCACGAGGTGTGCCTCATGAATTACCGCGGCTGCTCCGGCGAGCCAAACCGCCTGCCGCGCGCATACCACGGCGGTGCGACCGCCGATGTGCGTACGGTCATGGAACGGCTCTCCGGTGAGCGGCCGGGCCGCCCCTTTGCAGCCGTCGGCTTCTCGATCGGCGCAAACATGCTCATGAAACTGCTCGGCGAGGATCAGCGTCTCGTTCCCGCCGGCCTCGTCGCTACGGTCGCCATCTCCGCTCCGTTCGATCTGGAACGGTGCATGCATTTCCTCGACCGCCGTTCCCGCACCCGCGGCATCTACCGCCGACAACTGCTGCGAACGCTGCGAACCAAGGCTCTCTGCAAGCTCGAACGGTTTCCCGGCTGCATTCCCGCGTCGCCCGCTGCGGTGCGGGCCACCCGCACGTTCTCCGCATTCGACGAACTCTACACCGCGCCAATCCACGGCTTCCCTGACGCGACCGACTATTACCGCTGCATTTCCGGCGAGAGATATCTTCACCGCATTGCACACCCGATGCTCATCCTCTCCGCGAGTGACGATCCGTTCTTTCCCCGAAACTACGTCCCGCAGGCGGCCATCGCCGCCAACGCCCGCCTCACGCTGGTGCTCACCGATCGCGGGGGGCACTGCGGCTTCGTGGGCGGACCGGCCTGGTCGCCTGCCTACTGGGCGGAGCAGGCCACCGTGGGCTATCTCGCCCATCAATTCGGCCTGACATCCACGTTGCCCTGACTGACCTGCCCCCCTGAAACGAGGCCACATCGGGAGCGAGAATCCTGGGTGGCCGCAACCAAGGGAGGTCAGGAAATGCCACGAGGAAAGGCGGAGCAGGCGGAGGTCATCATCCCGAAGCTCCGAGAGGCGGAAGTCGAGCTGGGTAGGGGGAAGACCGTCGCCGAGGCGGTGAAGAAGATCGGCGTGACGGAGCAGACCTACTACCGTTGGAAGAAGAAGTACGGCGGTCTGCGGATGGACCAGGCGAAGCGGCTGAAGGAGCTGGAGAAGGAGAACTCCCGGCTGAAGCGACTGCTGGCGGACGCGGAGTTGGACAAGGCAATCCTTCGGGAAGTCGCCGAGGGCTGCCGAAGGCGTGCGCAGCTCAAATTCTGAGCCCGGCGAAGCGGCGGGAGTCGTTCGACACCCCGCTCGAGGCCAAGGCGCTCATCGAGCGTTGGAGGCACGCCTACAACACCGTCCGGCCGCACAGTGCCCTGGGGTACCGGCCCCCGGCGCCGGAGGCGCGGCAGCCCTGAGCGGCCGCTTCGGCTGCGCCTCAGCGACCGCCCAGAGCTGGTCTCTCAGAGGGTGAATCCCTAACTTAAAAACTGGTATCGCACTGGGGGGCAGGTCACTCCACGGGCACGTCGAGCACGAGCGTCGAGGGTGGCGTGGTCATGGGGCGGCTCCCGGGGACGACGCACGAAATCCTCACGTCGCACACCTGCGGCTCCATGTCCTACACTGCCGCTCGACCGCCGCAACGGACCACCGCGGCGGGGCCGGATCAGCCAGCGGAGCGGTCACGTGACGGAGCGAACGGGCGAACTTCCCAGCCACCTCAGACGCCGGGTGGCCATCGACCGCGTCGCCCCCGAGGTCGACGGCGGCCGGTTCGCGGTGAAGCGGCTCGTCGGCGACCAGGTGACGGTCGAGGCCGACATCGTCTGCGACGGGCACGAGGACCTGGACTGCCTGCTCCACGTGCGGCAGGGCGAGGCGGGGCAGTGGACGGCGCTGCCGATGGCCTGCGACGGCAACGACCGCTGGCGGGCATCGTTCACCGTCGACCGCCCCGGTCTCTGGCAGTACACCGTCACCGGCCGAGTCGATGCGTTCGCGACCTGGCTGCGGCACCTGGGCCGCCGTGAGGAGGCCGGCGAGGATCTGAGGCCGGAGCTGGCGGTCGGCGGCCAGTTGCTGGCGGCCGCGGCACACGCTGCCCCGGCGGCCGAGGCCCGGGAGATCGAGCGGTTCGCGGTCGCTTTGAAACAGGCCTCCGGCGTGGCCGCGGCCCGCGACGAGCGGCTGCGCGAGCTCATGGCGGCGTACGCCGACCGGCGCGACGAGACGAAGCTCGACGGGGTGCGGACGATCTGGGTCGACCGCGGGCGGGCCGGGTGGAGCGCGTGGTACGAGGTGTTTCCGCGGTCCTGGGGGCCGCCGGGCTCCCACGGCACGCTCCGCGACCTCGCGGAGCGGCTCGACTACGTGCGGTCGATGGGCTTCGACGTCCTCTACCTGACGCCGATCCACCCGATCGGCGCGTCGTTCCGCAAGGGGCGGAACAACGCCCTCGCGGCCGCTCCCGGGGACGTGGGCTGCCCGTGGGCGATCGGCGCGGCGGAGGGGGGCCACACCGCGATCCACCCGGCGCTCGGCACGTTCACCGACTTCGACCTGCTCCGCGGAAGAGCCGAGTCGCTGGGAATGGAGCTGGCCCTGGACCTCGCGATCCAATGCTCGCCGGACCACCCGTGGATCCGCGAACACCCCGAGTGGTTTCGCCACCGCCCCGACGGCTCCATCCAGTACGCCGAGAACCCGCCCAAGAAGTACCAGGACATCGTCCCCTTCGACTTCCAGTGCGACCGCTGGCGGCAGCTCTGGGAGGCCCTCGGCGGCGTGGTCCGCTTCTGGGTGGACAAGGGCGTGCGGATCTTCCGGGTCGACAACCCCCACACGAAGCCCTTCGCCTTCTGGGAGTGGCTCATCGCCGACGTGCATCGCACGCATCCCGGCGTGATCTTCCTCGCGGAGGCGTTCACGCGGCCGAAGACGATGTACCGGCTCGCCAAGCTCGGCTTCACCCAGTCCTACACCTACTTCACCTGGCGGACGGAGAAGCAGGAGCTCGCCGACTACCTCCGGGAGGTCACCACGCCGCCAGTCGCCGAGTTCTTCCGGCCGAATTTCTGGCCCAACACTCCCGACATTCTCCACGAGACGCTCCAGCACGGCGGCCGGCCGATGTTCAAGGTCCGCCTGGCGCTGGCGGCCCTCACGGTGGGCAACTGGGGGATGTACGGCCCGGCCATGGAGCTGCTGGAGTCCCGGCCGCGGGAGCCGGGCAGCGAGGAATACCTGGACTCGGAGAAGTACGAGGTCAAGCGCTGGAACCTCGACGCCCCCGAGAGCCTGGCGCCGTTCGTCCGCCGGCTCAACGAGATTCGCCGCGCCGAGACGGCGTTGGCCCGCGCGCGCCCGCCGCGGATCCAGCCGATCGACGACCCGCACCTGCTGGCCTGGAGCCGGTTCGATCCCGCGAGCGGCTCCCGCGTGCTGGTCGTGGTGAACCTGAGGCCCGACGAGGTGCGGAGCGGCCGGCTGGAGTTCGACCGTGCCGCGCTCGGGCTGGAGGGGACCGAGACCGCGATGGCCCACGAACTCCTGGACGGCGCGGTGCACGCGTGGCACCTGTCCGCGGTGGCTGTCGAGTGCGCGCCGGAGGCGCCGGTCCGCGTCTTCCGGATCGTCCCGCAGGAACGCAGCGGCCCGCCGCCGGAGCGCACGGCCTCTGCCGCGCCTGCCCGAGCAGCGGACGCCAGCGCCGCCGACAGCCCATGAGTCTTCCCGCGCTCTCCGCCGCGATCGCCGCCTGGCTGCCGACCGCCCGCTGGTTCGCCGGCAAGGGGGACGCTCTCGGCGGGGTCGCGATCGTCGACGCCTGCGAGCTTCCCGGCTCGCTCGTGCTCGCCTTGATCGACGTCGCCGGCGGAGCCGACACCGCCCGCTACCTGGTGCCGGTCGCGGCGGCGACCGGAGCCGACGCGGCCGACACGCCGGCGTTCGCCGGCTGGCTGCTCGACCTCGTGGCCCGCGGCGGCACGGCGCCGGGCCGCGCGGGCACGTTCGTCGGCCACGCCGCCGCCACGCCGCTCTCCCCGGATCCGGCGGCCCCCGTCGTGTCGCCCGTCGGCGGCGACGCGTCGAACACCTCGCTCCGCGTCGGCCGGGCGGACGGCACGGTCGTCGTGAAGATTTTTCGCCGCCTCCGATCCGGCATCCAGCCCGAGGTCGAGGTCGGCGAGTTCCTCGCCGGAAGGCGGGGCTGGACGGGCACGCCGCCGTTCCGCGGCTGGCTGGAGTACGTGCCGCACGGCCCGGCCGGGGCGTCGACCGCCGTCGCCACGGTCCACGACTTTCTGCCCGGCCGTGAGACCGCGTGGGACCTGCTGCTGCGGCTGGCGACGGCGGGCGATCCCGCCGGCGCTGAATGGTCGCGCATCCGCGCCGTCGCCGCGTCGCTGGGGGCTGCGACGGCGCGGATGCACGCGGCGCTCGCCGCGCGGACCGACGTGGCCGCCTTCGCCCCCGAGCCGGCCACGCCCGCCACCCGCCGGGCCGAGGCCGTCGCCATGGCGGACCGCGCTGCAGGCGTCTTCGCCCGCGCCCGGCAGCGGACGGCGGGGCTGCCCGCCCCCGTCGCCGCTGCCGTCCAGGCCGTCGTGGCGTCCGCGGCGCCGCTCGTCGCGCGGCTGCGCGCGGCGGCCGAGACCGGCGGCGGTGCGGTGACCATCCGCGTGCACGGCGACTACCACCTCGGCCAGGTGCTCCTGGATCCCGGCGCGGGCGACGGTGCGCCGGTCGTCATCGACTTCGAGGGGGAGCCCGGCCGGCCGCTCGAGGATCGGCGCCGCAAGGCGTGTGCCGGCCGGGACGTGGCCGGCATGTGCCGCTCCTTCGACTACCTGCTGCGGTGCGCCGCGCGGGCGGGGGGGCCCGCGTACGATCCGCAGGAAGCGCACCGCCTGAAGCGGGCGTTCCTCGACGCCTACCGCGGGCTGGCCGCGGACCGCTCCTGGTGGCCGGCCGACCCGGCGGCGGCCGACCGGCTGCTCGCCGTGCTCGAGCTCGACAAGGCGGTCGCCGAGCTGGATTACGAGCTGGATCATCGTCCCGACTGGGTCGAGGTCCCGCTCGCGGCGATCGAGGACGCGGTCCGCTACGACGCGCCGCCGAGCCTCAACGACCGCCGCGGGCGGCCGGCGTAGCGGTCGGCGATCCGCCCGGCCGTCTCCGCGATCCGCTCGCGGATGTCCGCCGGTTCGAGCACCTCGACCAAGTCGCCGAGGCCGAGCAGCTGCGGGATCATCTCCTCGTCCCAGGCTCTTTCGATCTCCAGCACGATGCCGCCGTCGGCCGCCTCGCGGACCTTCTGGCGGGGATGGAACGGCTTCTCCCTGGCCCACCGGGCCCGCTCGGCGTCGACGCGGATCCGGTACCGGCGCGGCGGGGCCGGGGAGCGGTAGATCGTGATGCTGTCGGCCAGGAGCGCCTCGACGGGCACGTCGCGGCGGGTGAACCGGCGCGACGTGACATGCGCCTCGGCCACGCGGTCGAGCTTGTAGAACCTGATCGCCTCGTCGCCCTCGGCGCGGGCCCGGCGGCCGCCGGTGGCCGGCGCCCGCGCGGCGGCGATGTAGATCGCGCCGTCGTAGACCACGAGCGCCTCGGGGCGGACGACGATCCGCCGCGGCCGGGCATCGGCCAGGCTCCGGTAGCGGATCGCCAGCTCCTGGGACCGCCGGATCGCGCGGTTCACCGCGGCGAGCATCTTCGAGCTGTACCGGTCGCAGGCCGGCTTGGGATGGACCACGAGGCCGTCGCGGTGCGACTCCACGTAGGCCAGGAGCTGGGGCGTGGCCACCCGCTCGAGCTTGGCGAGCACCTGCCCGATCCCGCGCCAGTAGAACGTCCCGGCCAGCGGCGCCAGGAACTCGCGGGCCACGGCGAGCGAGAGCAGTTCCGGCAGCGTCACGGTCGGGGCCGTCAGCTCCTCGGCGCCGCGGCCCGCGGCGATCGACCACGCCTGGCACGACGCCCCCCGGGGCGACCGCTTCCGCGAGCAGGTGACCGCGTAGCCGAACTTCTCCAGGAACTCGATGTCCCTGCGGATGTTCTTCTCCGACATGTCCTCGATCACGCCCCGCTGCCGCAGCTGCTCCTTGAGCTCGGCGGTGGTCAGCGGCTGCCGCGCGCCGAAGAGAATGTCGATGAGGTGGAAGACCCGGAGGAGCTGTTCGTGACGGCTGATGGAATCCATGGTGCGTTTCCGGCTGTGTGCGCCGCGGCCGGGACCTCCGTCGCCGCGGCGCGGCACAGGCTACCTCGCCGCCGGCGCGGGGGGCATGGCCCGCCGGACGACACCCCGCCAGACGAGGGGTTTTCGCGGACCAAGGTTGTCCCACCGCGTCGCTATGCTCCGCCTCACCGGGAAACGCCGAGGTGGAGGGGCGCGATGATTTCCAAGACGTTCGTCATCCAGACACTCGTCCGCCTCGTCCGCGACGGCGACCTGCACGGCAGCCTCGGTCGTCGCTACTTTCGGCCTCTGGTCGTGGGTCCGGCCATCCTGCGACGGGCCGCCGGCTCCGGCGGCCCGTGGACCGTCGATCTCGACCGGGACCGCTGGCTGCGGCCGCGGGCTCCGCGGCCGGCCGCGCTTCCGTGGGTCGTCGAGCGGCTGCGCAGCCGGGGACTGGAGTGCCGGGTCGCGGCGGCGCTGGCCTGCCCACAGGACGCCACGGGGGCGTCTCCGGCCTCCGCCTCACCTCCGCCGCCAGAGCTGCGGCTGCCCACCTGCTCGGAGTTCTACGGCTGGGCAGTTCTCTACCAGCCGCGCGGCATGCGGGGCCGGGCCCTCGTCGACGCCGACGACCGGTTCGACGACCTGCCGGCCTGCTTCGAGCTGCCGCTGGAGTTGCTCGACCGCACGGCGTACCTCGAGGCCCGCGGCATCCCGTCGCGGCCCATCGCGGTGGTGACGCAGCCGGAGGACTTCGTGGTCGCGGCGGATGGCCGGCTGCGGAACAGGTTCTTCCCCGAGGCCGAGTTCCGGCTCCGCCGCGGCCCGAACTTTCTGGCCGGCTGACGCCCGCCCGGGTTCGGTCGGGCGTCAGGCGAGCTCGAACACCGCCTCGATCTCCACCGTCACGTCCTCGGGCAGGCCCCCGGCGCCCAGGGCGATCCGCGCCCCCACGCCGAGGTCGGGCCCCCAGATCTCGGCGAACAGCTCGCTGCAGCCGTTGACCACGGCCGGGTGCTTGTGGAAGTCGGGGGCGGCGTTCACCAGGCCGACGACCTTCACCACCCGCCGGATGCGGTCGAGGCTCCCGAAGGCGGCGACGAGCGAGGCGACGATCGCGAGGCCCGCCTGCCGCGCCGCCTGCTTGCCGGTGTCGGCATCGACCGCCACGCCGACCCGGCCCTTCATGAGACTGCCGTCCGGCAGGACCGGCAGGTGCCCCGAGGTCTGGACCCACGAGCCGGCGACGACGCAGGGTTTGTAGAGGCCGAGCGGCTTCGGAGCCGGGGGCAGCGTGAGGCCGAGGGACTCGAACCTTGCCTGGGGCGTGGTTGGTGTCATGACGAA